>JBKJSC010000273.1:0-22608 GCA_046593035.1 Limisphaerales bacterium
ATTCGAATCCCAACAAGCATTCGAATCCCAACAAGCATTCGAATCCCAACAAGCATTCGAATCCCAACAAGCATTCGAATCCCAACAAGCATTCGAATCCCAGCGGCTATTTGAATCCCAGCGGCTATTTGAATCCCAGCGGGCGTTCTAATCCCAACGGCCCGTTGTCTTCCGCCAGTGATCAAGCCGAATTATTGAAGACTCGTGCCCCGCAAGAGAAGTAAGGTTGATTTATTTCACCCCGGCAAAGTCTGTTCGCAATGTTTCCCGCGCCTTGCCCTTCGACTTCATCTTTTCCAGCTCTCATCTGCCGCCATTCTGAAGTCTGGCCTCGATTTGAGTTCTCAATTCTTGGGCGCGTTTTTTGCCTTTGGTGATTTGCTGCGGAGACATGAGCTTCTCCAAAGTATCGCGGTTCTTTGACGGCTTTTCGAGCGCTTCCTCGGCTAAATAATACCAGGCGTACGCTTCCACTGAATCCTTGGTCACTCCCAGGCCTTCGCGGTAGCAGTAGCCGAGATAGGATTGAGCGTCGGCATAATTTTGCCCGGCGGCCTTTTGGTACCACTTTGCCGCTTCCGCGTAATTCTTTTCCACGCCCTGGCCGTTGAAGTAGTAGGAGCCAAGATTGCTTTGCGCCTCAGCGTCGTTTAATTCCGCAGCGCTGCGACACCACTTCGTTGCTGCCGCCTCATCCTTTGGGACACCATGGCCGAGGGCATAGCAGCGGCCTAATTTTTGTTGCGCCGGGGCGTAATCCTGTTTGGCGGCCTGGCGATACCACTTCACCGCCGGTGCATAATCCTGTTCCACCCCCTGGCCATTGGCGTAGCAGAAGCCGAGATTGTGTTGTGCCGGGGCGTAGTCCTGTTCGGCGGCCTTTTGATACCACTTCACCGCCGGTGCATAATCCTGCTCCACGCCCTCGCCATTGGCGTAGCAGATGCCAAGATTATGCTGCGACTCAGCGTAATTTTGCTCGGCGGCTTTTTGATACCACTTCACCGCCTGCGCATGATCTTGTCCGACACCCTGGCCGTTGGCGTAACAAACGCCCAGGTTGTGTTGCGCTGGAGCGTAATTTTGCTCGGCGGCCTTCCGATACCATTTGACCGCCGCCAGATAATCTTGCTCCACGTTTTGCCCGGTGGCGTAATGGAAGCCGAGATTGTTTTGTTTCTCGGCATCGCCCTGTTCGGCTTGGACTTTGATCTGCAACAGCTCGTGTTGGCCGTCACGGCTTCGCTGATCGCAGGCGCAGGGCGTGAGCGACCAATAGGCGCAGAAACATGTGGCAATGCCGGTTTTCAGCCGTGCGAGAACAGTAGAAAAGATGCGGGTTGCGTTCACATAATTATACTAATCATCGTGCTTCAACCCGACAAGGGCGAATCGTCATCGCCAAGTCTATTGCTTCTCCATCCCTTTGAAAGTAGAACGTCCCGGTGCAACCGAAAACCGTTCCTCCCGTTGAGCCGGCGATTTCTCCCGGCCTGCGCCGCTATCTCTACTTCACCGCGGCGTTGACCGGCGCGGCCATTTTGATCGTCGAAATCCTGGGAGCCAAAATGCTCTCGCCGTATGTCGGCACCTCGCACTTCGTCTGGACCGCGCAGATTGCCGTCACGCTCGTCTCGCTCGCGACGGGTTATTACTACGGCGGCTGGCTGGTGGATCGTTCGCAGCGGTTGGGACGGCTGTATTATTGCATCCTGCTCGCGGCGATCTACCTGAGCCTGACTGTTGCCGTCATCGAGCCGATTGCCTATTGGTGCCTGCAATTCAAGCTGGCCACCGGCGCCTTGCTGGCTTCGGCAATTCTGTACTTCGTGCCCCTCACGCTGCTGGCCACCACCGGCCCATTCCTGGTGCGTGTGCTGACGCAATCCGTCAGCTCCGTGGGCAGCAACGTGGGCCGCCTCTCCGCCGTCAGCACGCTGGGGAGCGTGGCGGGCACGGTGCTGATCGGCTATGTGCTGATCCCCCTGTTTCCCAACTCCGTCACGATGTATTTGACCGCCGCGTTGTTGATGTTGACGGTCGGCGGGTATTTCTTCGCCTGGGGCAAACCGGGCAAAGGCAAACTCGCGTTGGCTATCAGCACCGGGTTGGGTCTGGCGATTGGCGGTGGCGGAATCTGGCGGGAAGGCCGAGCGAACCTCGAAGGCACGAAGGAACTCGCCCGTGCCAATTCCAATTTCGGCCGTCTGCAAGTTCTCCAGACCGAAGATGGCCGCCGTTATTACTTGAACGATTTTCTGACACAAAACACCTACGACCCCGTCGAAAAGAAAAGCATCTCCATGTTCACCGCCATGCTGCACGGCCTGGCGCACGCCTACACGCCACAGGTCAAGGACGTGCTCTGCATTGGCATGGGCGTGGGCATCGTGCCCATGCAATTCGCCAACGAAGGCGCGCGGGTCGATGTCGTGGAAATCAATCCCGCCGGGGTGCCGCTCGCGCAAGCGCATTTCGATCTGCACCCGGAGCGCTTCAACCTGGTGATTGGCGATGGTCGTTACTTCATCAACCGCGCCACGAAGCAATACGATACGATCATCCTCGACGCGTTTCTCGGCGACTCTTCACCGTCGCACTTGATGACCCGCGAAGCTTTTAACGCAATGCGACGGGTCTTGCGGCCGGGCGGTGTGCTGGTGATTAACAGTTTTGGCGACTTCACCCGCGATAAGGATTTCCTTACCGCCTCGCTCGACCGGACGTTGAAGGCGGTGTTTCGCAGTGTGCGGATTCATGCTGCTGGCAACGGCAACGTCTTCTTCATTGCTTCGGATCAGCCGGAATTGGCCATCCTCCATCCGCCCGATTTGGAACTGGCGCACCCGTCGATCCGGCATCAGGTTCAGGACGCCTTTGCCTCGATCCAACAGGCGAATCCTCGTCATGGTCGCGTGCTAACCGACGACTTCAACCCCGTGGAATTTCACGACGCCGCCAATCGCGAAACGATTCGTCGAAGCCTCGCCTCCTCTATGCGGCAACGATGAGGCGTACCCCGAAACGGACGGAAAACCCTTTCGCTACGCAGTCCCGCGCGTTCAGGGCCGCCGTGTTTACTGTTTTTCCAAACTCAAAACACCCGGCACCGGGCCGAATGCGTAAAGGTTTCCCGCAGTGCGAAAATAAATCACGCCGTCCACGATTGCCGGAGTCGCCATGACGGCTTCACCGAGATTATTTTGTGCCATCACTTTGAAAATGTCACCCGCTGCCAGCACCGTCACCATGCCCTGCTGCGAGGTGAAATAGATTTTGCCGTCCGCCGCGACCGGTGATGAGTAATAATCGCCCAGCGCGCCAAGGCGTTCCTCCTGATACAAGGGCTTGCCGGTTTTCGCATCGTAGCACGAAGCCATGCCGCCATTCTTGACCACGTACACGCGCCCGCCGTAGCAGAGAGGCGAGGGGATGTACGGCAGGCCGCGTGTCTGTTTCCAGGCGCGATGCGACTCGCTGATGTCGCCGTGTCCGCCGGGACGAACCGCGAAGAGTCCGTTCTCCGCCTGGGTGAAAATCTCTTCCGACACCTGCCATTCTTCCGGCGTGACGAAGCCATCCTTGTTCAAATCGATTTGCGAGAAACGATCCAGCAAGGGGCCAGTGGGAAATTCGGCCCGGGACAACTTGCCGTCCTTGTCCTTGTCGTTTTCGGCGGCGAAGGCGGCAAACGTTGGCAGTGCAAGGCGATCATTCGCGTCGCCGCCGATGTTCCAACTGGAAACAAACAGCAGCCCGTCGCCTGACGTGGGCGAGGCGTTCGCCACGCGGGCCAGGCCGCGCATTTTCCAGCGTTCCTTGCCGTCTTTCAAATTGTAGGACTTGAGCCAGACCGTGCCGGTGACGACGATTTCCTCGACCCCATCGTGCCGCCAGAGATACGGCGAGGAGAACCCGCGGCGAAATTCCGGGCGTTCCGTTTTCCACACCGTCTTGCCCGTGCGCCGGTCCACGGCGAGAAGATAGGAACCCAAATCCTGATCGCAATTGATCACCAGCAAATCGCCCGCGAGCAAGGGCGATGAACTGGTGCCGAATTCATTCATCGGCGCGGGCAACGGTTTGCGCCAAAGTTCGCGGCCGGTGAAATCATAACTGAGCAAACCAAACGAACCAAAATAGACAAAGACATTTCGGCCATTGGTCGTGGGAGTGGGTGTTGCCGGACTGCCGATGCGGTGGGCCGGTTCCACCTTGTCGGCGGGCGCGGCCACGCGCCAGAGAACCTTGCCGTCGCGGCGATCGAGGCACAGCGTTTCCAGTTTGCCCTGTTCCAAGCCGGTCACAAAAATGCGGTTGCCCCAGATGCATGGCGATGAATGGCCTGCGGGCAGCGCGACTTTCCAGAGCAAGTTCGTCGTCGGCCCGAAATTCACGGGAGTCTTCCCAACGGTCGCGACGCTCTCGCCCTTCGGCCCGCGGAACTGCGGCCAGTTGGATTCGCCGCGCGCCGCACCTTTACAGGCAAGCACGCCAAGGACGAGGATGGCGCTTTGCAGATAAAGGCTTTTCTTGTGGAGGAATGTTTTTGCGGCGGGTTGAAAACTCATTTCAAATCCTTGCTCAAGGCCGACGGGCACCAGTATTTCTCGATGTGTTGCACCACCAGTTCCGTCCCGCGCTCGTGGCTGACGTAGGGTGGCATCTTGGGATTATACAAGGCGTCGGTGAGGTCGCGCACCAGCACGCAATCGAAGCCCAGCTCGGTCATCTGCCGGATGCCGAACGAACGTCCCAGCACACACATGTTGGCGTGGACCCCCATGTAGAGCACATGCTTGATGTCGCGTTGCCGAAACAGACTGAACACTTGCGTCCCTTGATCGGAAATGTAATCGACGTCCGCGATGCGAATGGCCGGATGCTGCCGCGTCATGATGCCGACGGCAGGCGCGGGGTTTTCGTCATCGCAGGGGTTCGAGTCGTCGATGGGCAACGGCGCTTCCTTGGCGGGATTCAATTTGCACCAGCCCTGAATCGGTGTCGGCGACTCGGCCTTGGGCACAGCCAGCATTCGCTGAAACGCCGGTGTGTCCTTGTAAAAACCGGTGACGCCGGAAGGGCAATGCACGATCACCACGCCCTTGGCGCGCAACGCGGTGATGACTTCGTCCATGACCACCGCCATGGTGGAACTGCGTTGTGTGGCATTCGAGCAATACATCTTGTCCCACACGTCGCAGATGACGACGGCCGTCGTTTTTGGATCCCATTGCTTGGTGGAATTGGTTTCCTTCCATTGTCCGCTCGCCGACTTCGTTTCGGCGCGGTTGCGCAGATGCAACTTGATTGGGCCGGAGGGTTCGGATTTGGCGGGCGCGAAACCGATCATCGCCAGCAAGAGGAGGGACGCAAAGGCTTTGGTTTTCATATTGCCACGATCCGTCCTTTGCGGCGTAAAACTGTTCAGCCGGAAACGACGGAGTGATTGGAGAATAAAAGCGGTTCCCCGTTCAAGCAAGGATTCATCGCGCGCCGCCGGGACGTTGGAGTTCAAGCTTCAGCTTGTTCCCATCCGAAGCAACCTGAAGGTTGAACTCCAACGCGGTGAGCCGACGGCACCGAAATTCCCCGTTGTTTCCGCGCCGGGGTCAGCCTATATTCCCGCGCGTGATCCGGCTGACGAAACAGGAACAGACGGTTTTGATCGTGGTGCTCCTGCTGTTGTTGACCGGCTGGGCGGTGAAGGCTTACCGCACCGCGCATCCGCCGCCGTCAGCGAACGCAACTTTGAAATCGAAATAACATGCAAACCGTCAGCTTTGAGGAAGTCGTGGACAAGATCGTGGAGCGCGACCCGCGCTATCACCGCGACGCGTACCATTTCGTGCGCGAGGCGCTCGACCACACGCAGAAATCCGTCCACAAAGACGCCCGCACCGACCAGCCGAAGAAGGAGCGACACGTCAGCGGCCAGCAGTTGCTCGAGGGCATCCGCGCTTACGCGCTGCAACAGTTCGGCCCGATGGTGCTGACGGTGTTCGAGGAATGGGGCGTGCGCCGGTGCGAGGATTTCGGCGAGATTGTCTTCAATCTGGTGGACAACGGCAACGGCCTCTTCGGCAAGACCGAGCACGACAGCCATGATGATTTCAAGGGTGGCTATGATTTTGAAGAGGCCTTCCGCAAGCCGTTCCTGCCGGGGCAAAAAGTGAACAAGGCGGTTGAGGAATCCAAGCCGAGCGCAGCTTGAGGCGGGGTATTTCGCCTTCATAATATGCCGATGCGCCCATCGACAGCATCCATTTTCGGACTGCGCGCCCTGGATCGTGTTTCAACCACGGACTACGTGGACTGGGCAGTTGCAATGCTCACCGAGGGGCATGATTCGCCCAACCTTCGGATGCTCGCGGGTTTGGAATCAGTTGAGGGCCTAATGGAAACGGAAGACCATTTCAGCCGTGCTCTACGCGAGTTGCAGATTCCCGAACCAGACCAAGCTGGAAAGCTGCGAGCTTATGCGTGCGAATTGGCGCAGCAGATTCTCGACGGTGTCCTTTCATCTGAAGTCGGCGTAAAGGCGCTCTATCAACTTTATCTGGCATCAAAATATGCTGACGGGTTCAGGGTATGGTTATATCTCAATGATGCGCTCGACGACGTTCGAACTGGCAACTACCCTTACACATACAAAACGGTGACGGTTGAGAATTTTGACAGCATTGTGAAAATCGAAGCGCGAAGATTTATCGATTCATCAAAACGTGATGTCGCTACGTAGCACGCTATCCATCTTTTTTTTTGGACTTAAACTTCCACGCTGAAACCGTCATGCGTTCCTCACTTACATTGGCTGCACTTTGCTTTTCCATTATGATTGCTTCCGCCGCTCCCAAGTCCGCCGACCCCGCCATTCCCGCGCTCCCGCCGGGTGCCAAAATCACCGTACTCGACAATGGCCTCACCGTCATCGTGCGCGAGGATCACAGCGCGCCGGTCGTGTCCGCGCAGGCGTGGGCCAACACCGGCAGCATCCACGAGGGCCGCTGGCTCGGCGCGGGCATGAGCCACGTGCTGGAGCACATGCTCTTCAAGGGTACTACCACGCGGCCCGGCAGCCGCATCGATCAGGAAGTGCAGGAGGCGGGCGGTTACATGAATGCCTACACGAGCTTCGATCGCACGGTTTATCACATTGACGCGCCAAACACCGGCGCGCGCACGGCCATTGATATTCTCTGCGACATCATGCAGCACGCCACGCTGCCCGCCGACGAGATGGAGAAGGAGAAGCAAGTCATCCTCCGCGAGATGGACATGAACCAGGACGATCCTGGTCGTCGTTCCGGCCGCCGGCTGTTCGAGACCGCCTACACGCGCAGTCCGTATCGGCTCACGGTCATCGGTTATCCGGACATCTACAACGAGTTGAAGCGCGAAGATATTTTCAACTACTATCAGGAGCGTTACGTGCCGAACAACCTGTTCTTCGTCGTCGCGGGCGACGTGAAGAACGATGAGGTCGTTGCGCAAATCAAGCTGGCCTTCGCGAACGCCAAGGCGAAGTCGCTCCCGCCGATGGTGCTGCCGGAGGAACCGAAGCAGACCGCCCCGCGCGAGGTCATCGAGGAAGCGCCCATTGAGCAGGGGTATTTTCATTTGAGCTGGCACATCCCCGACGTGCGCCATCCCGACGTGCCGTTGCTCGACGTGCTGGCAACGTTGCTTGGCAGTGGACGCAGCTCGCGGCTCTATCAGGAAGTGCGCGAGAAACAGGGCCTCGTGAATTCCGCCGACGCGTGGACTTACAACCCCGGCGCACCCGGTCTCTTCGGCCTGAGCGCGATCGTCAACGCGGACAAGTTCGTCGCCGCGCGTGACGCGATGCTCGCCGAAGTCGAGAAGATGAAGACCAAGCCGGTTGCGAAAGCGGAATTGGAAAAGGCCGTGAAGCAATTCACCGCCGGCACGCTCGCCACGCGCAAGACGATGCAAGGCCAGGCGGCAGACCTCGGCGGAAACTGGCTCGCGGCGAACGATCTGAACTTTTCTGCGCGTTATCTCGCCGCCGTGAAACGCATCACGCCTGCGGATTTGCAACGGGTCGCGCGCGACTATCTGACCACGGAGAACCGCACGCTTTACGCGCTGTTGCCGACGAATTCTGCGCCGAAGCTTACGCTCATAAGCGACACGGCGAGCGAGAACGCCATTCAGAAATTCGAGTTGCCGAACGGCCTCAAGCTGCTCGTAAAGGAAGATCATCGTCTGCCGTTCGTGGAATTTCGCGCGGTGTTTCAAGGCGGTGTGCTTGCCGAGACGGCGGCCAACAGCGGCCTGACGCAACTCACCGGCAAACTGCTGCTCAAGGGCACCAAGACGCGCAGTGCCGAGCAGATCGCGCGGGAGATCGAGTCTGTTGGTGGCAACCTGGACAGCTACGGCGGGAACAACAGTTTCGGCGTGAATGCGGAAGTCATGAGCGAAGACTTCGCCACCGGACTTGGCTTGGTTGCGGACGTTTTGTTGAATCCAGTTTTCCCTGCCGCCGCGCTGGAGCGCGAGCGCGAGGTGACGCTTGCCGGCATCAAGGCGCAGAAGGATGATTTGCTCCAGAGCGGTTCGCGCGCGATGCGCCGCGCAATGTTTGGCGACACCGGCTATGGTCTCTCCGCACTCGGCACCGAGGAAAGCGTGGCGAAGCTGCAAATCGCCGACCTGCGCGCCTTCCATCAGAAGCTCACGGTGCCGAACAATTGCGTCCTCGCCATCTACGGCGACGTGAAGGCGGCGTCCGTGAAAGCAGCGGTGGAGAAAGCGCTCGGTGGCTGGAAAACCGGCGCGGCGGCCAAAACTCTCACCTCTCAACTCTCAACTCTTAACTCTGTGAAGCGCGTCAGCGAAACCCGCGACAAGAAGCAAGCCGTGTTGCTCATCGGTTTTCCCGGCACGACGCTGCACAGCCCTGATCGTTACGCGCTGGAATTGTTGTCCGAAGCGTGCAGTGACCTTGGTTCGCGGCTCTTCCTGCGCATCCGCGACAAGCTGGGCCTGGCGTATTACGTCGGCGCGCAAAACTTCCCCGGTCTCGCGCCCGGTTACTTCACGTTCTACACCGGCACGGAACCGGGCAAAGTCGAACAGGTCGAAAAGGAGTTGTTGAAGGAAGCCGAGTTGCTACGCACCGAAGGCCTGACCGCTGCGGAGTTGAAGCGCGCGAAGGCGAAGATCATCGGTCAGAAAAAAATCGCGCGGCAAGACCTCGGCGGCTACGCGATGACCACCGCCCTCGACGAACTGTATGGCCTCGGCTTCGCCAACAACGACAACGAGGACGCCAAATACGAAGCGGTCACGCTCGCGCAGATCAAAACAGCGGCGAAAAAATATCTGCGGCCCGACGCTTTCGTCGTCTCGGTGGTGAAGCCGGAATAATCTCGATGGACAACTTTAGCACGAACTCTGGAACTGCTCACACAAAGTGGCGCTGAATTTAACACCAGCGTCGTGGTAGAAATGAAAGTAAAAATATGACCGCCAAAGTAACATTCTCAAACCCAGACGAAATATTAGGAGCAATCGTCAGAGCGCTCGCTGTCCAATCAGCCGGCTTTCAGGCCGTTGGCGGAATGAACAAAAAGTATCTCCAGGACAATGGGTATTACCGATTTGAATTTTCGCAATCTCAATTTGAACGATTCAAGACCCTCATAAACGATTACGTGCCAAGCGCGCTCAGGGAGACGCTTCAAATCTCTTCGATTCCAAGTTAGGACACTAAACAGATTCGGAACTCGAATTGAAACCACATTCAATTTATTCTTTCTCATAAATCTTCCGGAGTTCCGCCGGCGGCGTGCCCAGATAATATTGCAAAGTCACACGCCACATGCGCGCGTAGGTGCGCACGACGCCGAGCTTCGTGAATCGGCGGGCAGAGGTGATCACCGTGGCATCCGCCAAGGCAATCCGGCCCACGCATCGCAGCCGACGGCACAATTCAAACTCCTCCATCAAGGGCAGGTCGGGGATGCCGCCCACCGCTTCCAAGATTTCGCGGCGAACGAAGATCGCTTGATCGGCCATCACGCGCCGCGCGAGAAACAGGCGCAGGGCGCACTTGAACCGCGATCCTCGCAGCAACAGTGAACCGTCGCGAAAAATCTTCCAGCAGCCACCGCCCACCACGGTCTGATCGCGCAAACAATTTTGAATCGCCCGTCCGGTTTCCGGCGGCAGCCAGGTATCGGCGTGCAAAAGCAGGATGACATCGCCGGTCGCCACAGCTGCGCCCGCGCGCAATTGCTGGCCGCGCCCGCGCTCGGACAGAACGACCCGCGCGCCTGTTTGCACAGCGATTTCGCGCGTCGCATCGCTGCTGCCGCCGTCAGCCACGATGATCTCGCAGGCTTCCGGCACCAAGCGGGCGCGACGGATGGTTTCCGCCAGTTCGCTGGCTTCATTGAGTGTGGGAATCACGATGGAAATTGTCTGAGGAACTACGCGCGGTACAATGGCGGCGGATTGAGTAGTAAACGATTTCTCGCCACGCCAGAGGAACCAACAGCCGAGCGCGATGGGCAATAAGTTGACCGGCAAGACGAGCAGCGAAGCGGCCAATGCATCGGCCTCAGGAACTCCATAAATCGGCAGCAACAGCACGGCCGCGCCTTCACGCACTCCCAGCCCGCTCACGGAAGGGACGGCGTTCATTGCGGCGATGACCGGAAACGTCCAGAGCATCGTCGTCCACGGACAGGGAACCGTCACCACGGCTTTGAGGCAGAGCGCCAGCAGGCCGCACGAGGCCGCCTGCACCGCGAAACCCAAAATCAATCCCGGCAGGGCGACGCGCGGTGACGCGAGCAGTTGGGTCATGCCTTCGGCAAAGGCATTGAACGTGCGCGCCAGCGGCGAGGCTGAGGCCGGACGCCAGCGGAGAATAACCAGCAAGCCCAACAAGCCCGTAGCCAGCGCGGCAAAAATCAAAGCGGGCGGCAGGTTTAATCCAACGGGAGGCGCGGTTGACATGAGACCGCTGGCCGCAGCCAAACCGAAGGCCAGCGCACAAAAGATTGCCAAGCCGCCCAGACCGAGCAGTCGATCCAAGGGCGCGGCGGCAACGACCGGCGGCAAGGGCAGGCCAAACCAACGCGCGTACAGCGCGGATTTGGCGATGTCGCCCACCGCCGGTCCGAAGAGGATGAAACTAAAAGCATGGCCGATGAAATACACGCGCATCGAAGCGCCCAGATGAACCGGGCTGCCGGTCAACCGCAACATCAGGTGCCAGCGCCAGCCCGCACAGAGGCAGGCGAGTCCGAACAACGCAATGGCCGCGAGAAACCAGCCGGGGCGCATCTGACCGAATACCGGCAGGACCTTGGCCAGTTCAATGCGGCGGAACACTTGGTCCAGCGCCACGAGAGTGATGGCTATGCCGAGTGTGCACTTCCACGGGAGGCGATTTTTTTTCGGCCAGAGGCCCATGACCAAAGACATTATGAAACAGCAATGGGAAAACCAGCGTGATTATTGCGTGGACAACGGCTGCCACGGCGATGCTGGCAGAAACACCCGCAGTGCAAAGCCAGCTTGCCGCCGGGAAAAAACGGTTGCATGCTGACGCCGTGCTCTCCGAAAAATCGCGTTCCGCTTGGTCGCCTCCCGGCAGCGCGACTGATATTATTGCGCCAGCCACCGCCTATCTTAAAACCGCGTGCGAACACTGCGCCGGTCGCATTGAGTTTCCAACCGGACTGGCCGGGCATTTGGTTGCCTGTCCGCATTGCGCCCGGCTGATCCGGCTGGTGCCACCCATCCCCAGCCTTTCGAGCGAAACAACGGCGGATCTATTGAAACGAATCCGTCGTGACTCTTGTTACGGTTCGCTCCGCAAAACCATTGCGTTTCTCTGCGGTTCCCTTCAAACCGTTGCCGCCTTGAGCCTCGGCCTGGGGATGGTAATCCTCTTTGTTCCGGCGGCGCTAGACGGATTCTTTGGAATATCCCTCAACGGGGCCGTCCTGTTCTTGATTGGGATATTTTTGAGCATCGGCGCGGCGGTCATCAAGCGGAGCCTGTCGTTATTGATCGACATCGCCGACGCCGTGCTGGACGCGAGCCGCCGTATTGCGAATAAGTGACCGCGACATCCTCAATCGTAGCAGAAGTAGCGGAGAGAAGAATAAGTTGGCGACCCAAGCTGTCGCCAACTGGAACCAGATCGTTGGATGGTTGCAGGGAGTCTATTTGCTGAGAGAAGCCGCGCCAAGCATTGCGGGCTTACCACTCAAACGAGCCTTGCAACCAGCGGACTTCAGCTATTCCCCGCACTCCCTTCCCGTGTTGGAATCAGAATAGGAGAGAGGTGAACGATCTGGGTTGGCATGTTTGCACCATAGTCTTTGCACCGCATGAAACAGAATGGCGACACCCGCAAAAAGCGCACCCCGGCGCAAATCCTCGCCGACATGGCGTATATCGAACACGCGGTAGTCCGGGGCAAGTGGCAACGTGACATTGCCAAGGAACTCAGCGCGATCCGCCCCTACACGTTGAGCCGTCAGCAAATCGCCTACGATTACCGAAAGATTCAGGAGACGTGGAAAGCCGAGATGGTCGAGGAGATTGACGCAGAGAAGCGCAAGCTGCTACGCAAGCTCGACCATCAGGAAGTTGAACTTTGGGCCGCATGGGACAAATCGAAGCTCGACCACACGAAGCGAAACGAGGAAAGAACCACCAGCGGAGCCAATGGGACATCCAAAAAGGTCAGAACGGAGAAGGAAACCCAGTGCGGCGACGTGGCCTACATGGAAGCGCTGCTCAAAATCCACGAACGCCGCGCGAAGATTCTCGGACTCGACGCCCCAGCGCAAATCGCCAATGCAGACGGTGGAAACGTTCCGCCCATGTCAGCGACGCACACGCTGATTTATTTACCGGACAATGGGCGCGCGGCGGACTCACCAAACCCGATCACGGGCAGGGAATTATCGTAACGTGAGTGCGCGGGAGGAATGCTCAGTCCGTCGCTGAATCTTCACCGTTCTGTTTGCGGAAGTGATATTTCTCCCGCTGTTCGGGAGTCATTTTATCCAGCGCCTGAGTCTGCTTGTATTCGCGCGCCTCGGCGTCAAGCGTGAAGGTAGTCTTGAGTCCCTTGGTTTCGACCACACTCCTGATCCTTTCTAGCGGTAGGCGAAAAAACTCTTTGCGGTAATTCACCTTATTGATGCGCAAATCATCGAATGCGTCATGAAGCAACCCTTCAAGCGCCGGGGCATCTTCGCTGTAAATCATCGCGTGAACATCAAACTCAAACGGCACCGAGGCGTCACTCAGTTCCCAGATTCGATCCATCGGTTTCTCGCGCCGCGTCATGCCAATCTTGAACACCTCTTCTCCGAAGGAACCGATGTTGGAGATGATGTACACATTTCCAGCGCGCGTTTGCTGTGCTCTCGAAATAGCGCGCTGCTTTACGGCCTCCGCTTCGGCGAGCCGTTGGCTGAGTTCCGCAATCTGGGCGTCATATTTCGCCCGCTCTTGCGCCGTCGCGTGTTCAGCTTCAAGGCGAACCTTCGCCAAAGCATCCTCAATGGCTCCTTCCTTCTCTTGTGCCTCTCTGATTGCGCGCTCTCCCTCGCGACGAACTTTTTCGTCTTCTCGAATTTGCTCCTGTATCCGTCTCTGTTCCTCGCGCGCTTTCAACTTCAATTCCTGCACGACCACGGCCCACTTGAGTTCTGCAAGCCGTGTTTCAAGGTAGGCGGGGAGGATTCGTGCATTTCTGAAGGCTTGGCCATTCAAGTTCACCAAACTGAACGCGTCATGGATTTCCTGCTCTAGCGTTCCGTAGTTGTCGTGCTTGGTTCGTGAGAGGATGGCATCCGCACGCCCATTGAAGGCATCAATGACAAATCGAATGGCGGTTTCTCGACGGTTGGCCTCGGCATAGTCACAAGCCGCCGACTCCCCTTGCTCAACCATGCGGCGTGAATGGTCGCGTGCGGACTTGAAAGCCTCTCCGGCTGCCGTGTGGCCGAAGTCTGCGGCCAATTTGTCCAGCAAGCTGCGCGTCGGAATGATGTAGCGGTCGCCGTAGCCCTCGACGACATTGCGAATCGCTTTCACGGCTTGCTCCAACAATTGCTTGTCACGCAATGCGACGTAGGCATCGCCGCCGATTTCTTCGGCGCGTTTATTGGCATCCTCCACGATGCGCCCGGCATCGCGCGTTGCTTGATTCAAGAGAGCATCAGCTTGGTCTCGAATTTCTTTCGCTCTCTGCGTTGCTTTGGAACGTTCCTCGGTAGCGGCGGTGCGCGATTGATCGAGGAGAATCTGAGACTCTTTGCGCAATGCAGTGGCCGCTGTCACCGCGTCAGCGAGAATACGTTTAATGTCTGCCTCTGCGTCTCGCAGCGATTCGTATTTTCGTAGCGGGGCTAGTTCTTGAAGTGTTTTGGCGAGCAACGTTTCCGCCGCCTCCTGGGATTTGCGGGCTTCGGTATCGTAATGCTGACGAATCCGCTCGGATTCCTGCTTCAAATCCGTGAGTTGTTCGTCAACGATTTGTTGTGCGTTAGCAATGGCTGCCACTTTTTCATTTTGAATGCGAAGCGTCTCGGACTCGTAGTATTGGAGGAAGCTTGCTGATTCCTGTTTCACCGCCGCAATTTCTGCATCGCGGTCGGCTACCCGCTTTTGCAATTGCTCGCTCCTGATAAGCATGGCGATGAATAGCCCAAGAAAGATCACGGCCGCAACGGCGAGGATGATTATCATAATGGTTCCGTTGCTGGCATGGTGATGGTCATTGGCTGTGGATTCAGTTTCTCAATTTCCGCCCTCACTTCATCGCGCACGCGTTGCACGGTGGAGAGGAGGTCGCCGAAGTCTATGCTTTCGTGCGTTGCCATCGGGAGGTCGGCTGGTGTCAGCGGTGCGATCCGCTCGAACTCGCCCGACTTACGCGATGCTTTGAAATCACCTCGACGCGTGAAATTCACCATCGCATCGGAAGGGTCAAGTTGCTCAAAGTCGAGGCGTCCAATTATGGCGCGGAAAACCGCCACAGACAGAACCGGTTGCTCAACGGTTTGACCAGTTTGCGAGTCGAGCGCATCGGCTGATGCCGTCACCAGCACAGTGTCAACCGGCAGAAGCGCGAAAATCTCCCTCGCCACCCGCAGAACACAACCGCACACGTAGTCCTGATAGATTTCGTGGAAGCGTGCCTTCGGCATCGGTTTGACGGAAACCTTTCCAGTGGAGGTCAAAGTTTTGAGGTCTGCCGGAATAGCCTGCCGTCCATTCACCTTGAGTCTGGATTCAAGCAACTTCACGTTGTGAACCGTGAAGTGAACCGAAGAACCGAGGTCGGAAATCTCCGCCAAGGCACTGAACTCAACCAAGGCTTCCGTGTAAGCCTTGTGCTCGCCGTCAAGAATCCGCCGGGCAATCGCCTTCATCTTTTCCCATTCGGCCATTTCCGCGGCGTGGGCTTGCAACGATTCCTGATACTCGCCTTCATCCTGAGCGCGTGCTTGGTCAATTGCCTGCTGCTCGGCACTCTGTTTGGCTTTCAACTCGTGGCGTGAAAATCTTCGCGGAGAGTGAGGCGGCAATGTCGTTGCGAATTTAATCCAGTCCCAAACTTCACCCTGCTCCTTGTGAACCGACAACAGGACTTCCAAGCCGCTCTCGTAAGTTTCGACTTCCAAGCGTGCTTGTTCAATCGCTGAGAGCTTGGCGTGCTCTTTGGATTGGCGCTCCAATTCGCGAAGACGCTTTTGCGATTCCCGTTGCTGCTTTCGCTGTAGCCTCTCGGCAGCCTTCAACTCCCGAATCGTTCTAAAGTAGGCCATACTGTGCGGGCGACACTAAGCGGAGCATTACCTTGCGGCAATCGTGGAGTTGGTGAAGAAATCATGTCCAACCCCGCACCAATGGCGTTTCCCGCTTCCACGTCGCCGCCTGACAGGGTTGAACTCGTGAGCACGCGAGCGGGAAAGTGACTAAACAGGATACAAATGCATCCCAGTCTCGGCGAAAATAATACCTCACAAAAAATACTCTCGACATGCTCGGTTGCTTTCAATAGGCTGACGCCAAGCGGCAATTAATTTATTGAACAATTGTTCCCAATGCAGAAATCCCTATCTCTCACCAACGGACTCGTAGTTGAAGTCATCGTGGAAGCACTCATGCTGCCGGCACGGCTCTGGCGAGCGTTCAAGTATCGCAAGTGCGTCACCCGGAACTTCGCTAACTCCATCCCGGTGGAACTTTGCCGTCAGATTCTCCGCAAAGACTGCGGATTCACGGATGCGGCATTAGTGCTTCTTCGAGACCAGATGGAAGCGTTAGCTCGCGTGGTGGTGGAAGCCTTGCCTCGCCAACGGCAAGGGAACGCCTCGCAGCAAGCGCCAGACGCCGCGCGGCAGGCGGTGGACGGTGGGGCAAAGGTGGAAGAGCCACCAAAGCAAGCGAGCTTCCCTGACGCCTTCGCAGAACTTCCCGATTCAGACCGGTACGACGTGGCGGAACGAGCGGCCATCATGGAATTTGACGGCGGGCTTGACCGTGACACGGCGGAACGGGCCGCGTTCAATTTCTACTGGCGGTCGAAGCACAAAGGAAACTGACCTATGAACCGAGCCGTCATTTACTGCCGAGTGTCCACGAAAGACCAAGTGGAAAATTTCAGCCTTGCGACTCAGGAGAAGGCGTGTCGAGAGTACTGTGCCCGGCACAGCTTCGACGTGGACAAGGTTTTCGTGGAGGAAGGTGAGAGCGCGAAGACGGCCAACCGAACACAGTTTCAGAAGGCACTCGCTTACTGCCGCGAAAACAAAGGGAAGGTGACGTGGTTGGTGGTCTATGCCGTCAGTCGATTTGCACGCAACTCTCACGACCATCAGGCGACCAGAGCCATCCTTGGCACTGTGGGCGTGAACCTCCGCAGCGTGACAGAGAATTTCGACGAAAGCTCTAACGGCAAGTTCATGGAGAGCATCATGGCTGCTGTGGCTCAATTCGACAACGACATGCGGGCAGAGCGTTCGAGTGCCACCATGAAGACAGCGTATCTAAAGGGCAAGTGGACATTCAAAGCGCCGCTGGGTTATCTCAACTGCGACGGCAAGGGCGGACATGGCAGTCTGGTTCACGACCCGGAACGCGGGCCACTCGTGAAACAGGCTTTCGAGCTTTACGCGACTGGTCTTCACACCAAACAGAAGGTGCTCGAAATTGTGACGGCGGCGGGACTGCGAACCCGACATGGGAAGCCAGTTCCGAAGCAGACGTTCAATCAACTGTTGAGAAAGCCAGTTTACATAGGTTGGTTGGAGGTAACGAGCAAAGCCAAGGTGAAAGGCCAGAAGGGCGAAAGCTGGGGGAAGCCAGTATGCGGCGACTTCGAGCCGCTGGTAACTCAGGAAGTTTTCGACACAGTGCAAGCCATCCTGAGTGGCAAGCGTGGAAGTCTGACGCCGCGCCTCCGCAGTAATCCTGATTTCCCGCTCCGCCATTTCGTAAAGTGCGGATGCTGCGGCAGACCACTGACGGCAAGCCGGTCAAAGGGGCGGAGCAAGCGATACGCCTACTACTGCTGTCCAAACTCCCCTTGCCGGGGCGTCAGCATCAGCAAGCCGGACTTGGAAAGCTCATTTATGGCATTCTTGGAGCGGATGCAACCAGAGCCACGATACGTCAAACTATTCAACGCCATCGTGCTGGACGTGTGGAAAGAGAAGCAGGCGCAGAACCTCACCCTGACCGTCAGCTTGGAGCACCAAATTGAGGAGTTGCACGGGCGCAAGGAACGGCTCGAAGAAGCTTTTCTCTACGAGCGGACAGTTGACCGCGAAACCTACGACCGGCAGCGGGACAAGCTCAACGAGCAAATCATGCTGGCGGAAATGCAGGAGCGTGACGCCAAGCTCGAAGGCTACGACGTGGAAGCGGTGCTGGCCTTCGCGGAGCACGTCATTCTCAACGCCGCGCGGCTGTGGACAGAGTTTTCGAGCGACCAGAAACAACGCTTGCAGAAGGTGCTTTTCCCCGAAGGCGTGACGTTTGCGAAGGGAGAATTTGGAACCGCTGCAACATGCCCTCTTTTCAAGCTCTTGGAGAAGCCCGTAGGCGCGGAGTCAAGTTTGGCGACCCTAACGGGAATCGAACCCGTGCCGTCGCCGTGAAAGGGCGATGTCCTAACCGCTAGACGATAGGGTCGTCAAAGGAGTGTGGAATATAGGCGGCGCATCGGCATTGTCACGCGAGAAAATTCCAAAATTGAAAAAATGTGCGACGTTCGAAATTATCCGGAATTATTTCACCTGCACACCGGCCGCTTTCATTTCCTTGATCGCTTGCGCGTCGTCGCCAGGTTTCAGATTGACCGCGCGGCAGCCGGCCAGGATGACGACGACCTCAAAACCGGCCCGCTTGCAGTCCAAAGCGGTGTATTTCACGGTGTAGTCGGTGGCCAGTCCGACGATATGCACTTCGTTGACGACTTTGGTCGCGAGATAAGAGCGCAGGCCGGTTTCACGCTGGTTGCCGTTGTCGTACAGGCCGCTGTAGCTGTCAATATTACGGTCCACGCCTTTTTCAAAGGTCTTTTGGATTTTCTTGGTTTCCAAGCCGTTCGCAAACTCCGCGCCCTTCGTGCCCTGCACGCAATGATCCGGCCAGAGCAACTGCGAGCCAACTTCCAGTTCTGCCCGATCGCCCGGTTTGTAGCCCCGATGGCTGGAGGCGAAACTACAATGTCCGGTGGGATGCCAGTCCTTGGTGGCTAGGATAATGTCGTATTCCGCCTGCAAGCGGTTGATCACCGGCACGACCTCATTGCCCTGTGGCACCGCCAGCGCGCCGCCGGGAATGAAATCATTTTGCACATCGACGATGAGCAGCGCTTTGACTTTCGGTTTTGATTTGAAAAGACCTAACATGGCGGCGATTTAACCACACTGCGTCGGGAAGAAAACAACTAAAAAACTCGCGGAGACAGTTCGCTACTGCGTCCGGCCAAATTTCTTGTCCAGCTCGCGCAAGTTCATTTCGATCAGCGTGGGCCGGCCGTGGGGACAGGTGTAGGGCATGGCGCAATGGCGCAGATCGTTCACCAGGTTTTCCAGTTCCGGTCCCGCGAGCGGGTCGTTGGCTTTGACGGCGTGGCGGCAGACGGTTTTGGCCACCATGTGTTCGCCGAGCCGCAGGGTGTTGACGGTTTCCCCGGCGGCTTTCAATTCATCCACCAGTTCCAGCACGAAGCGGCGGGCGTTGGCGGCCTTGACGAAGGGTGGCAGGGCATCAAGCAAAAAAGTGCGCTCGCCAAACTCACTCAGGCCGACGCCGAGCCGGGTGAGCGTGGCCAGTTGCTCCCGGAGAAACTGCGCGTCGCGCGGCGGCAACTCCACCGTCTCCGGCAGCAGCAACCGCTGCGACGGCGCGGAGCCTTGCTCCATCCGTTGCAACATCTGTTCAAACAAAATCCGCTCATGCGCCGCGTGCTGATCCATCAGGACCAAACCGCGATCGGATTCCAACACCACGTAAAGCCGGCCCACCACGCCGACCAGCCGCAACGGCACGGAAAGCAATGGCACTGGAGCAGTTGGAGTTCGAGCGTCGAAGGGCAGGGGAGCCGGTGCTTCCACAGCCGGGCGGGTGGAGGAAAAGCCCATGGGCAAAGGGTGTTGCTCAATCGGGCGCGCGGGCCATGCGGGAACCGGTGGCGTTGGGCGGGGAAAGTTCGGCAACTGCGGTGCAATAAATTTCGGTGTCGGTTTAACGTCAAATGTCTGCCCCACCGCAGTGACGCGTTCGCTTTGCGGACGTAGAACGTTCGGTTCCGCCGAGTTTCTCGCGTGGAACGCCAGCAACGTCTCGCGCACCGCCTGAGCCACGCTTTGGCGCACGGCCTTTTCCTGATGAAACTTTACCTCGCGCTTGGCGGGGTGAATGTTCACGTCCACTTCCGCCGGTTCAATTTCCAGGAACAGGCAGCCGACCGGATAGCGCCCTTTCATCAGCGCGGTGTGATAGCCTTCGAGCAACGCGAAATTCAACCCGCGATTTTCCACGGGCCGGCGGTTGACGAAGAGGTGCTGCTCGTCCCGCGTGGAGCGGGATACCCCGGGCGCGCCGATGAAACCCCAAACGCGGAACACTGAGGGCAAGGAGGCCGGCTCCTCCTCGTGGGCGGGAACCTCCCAAGGCGTTTCAAATTCCACGGCCAGCAATTTCTGTTCGCCGCCATAGATCGCGCGGAGGCGCTCGTGCAAGCCAGCCAGCCGGGCTGTGGCGTCGGTGCCATTTTTCACGGCGGGCAGTTGCCAGACCGTGCGGCTGTCGTGTGTGAAGGTGAACGCGACTTCGGGATGAGCCAGCGCGGCCAGCGTCAGGTAATGCTGAATGTGCGCCCGCTCGGTTTCCTCGCTGCGGAGGAATTTGCGGCGAGCGGGAAGGTTGAAGAATAGTTGCCGCACTTCGACGCTGGTTCCCGTCGCGCCACCGGCGGCTTTCACCTCCAAAATCTTTCCGCCATTGATGATAATGCGCGTGGCGTCCGGCGCCTCCGCCTCGCGCTCCCGCGTCGTGAGGGTGAAGCGGCTGACGCTGGCGATGCTCGGCAGGGCTTCTCCGCGAAAGCCCATTGTGCTGATCGCACTGAGATCTTCGGCCCGCCGGATTTTACTGGTGGCGTGACGTTCGAGGCAGAGCAGGGCGTCATCGCGGTTCATGCCGAAGCCATCGTCGGTGACGCGGATCAAGCTGCGTCCGCCCGCTTGAATTTCCACCGTGATGCGCGTGGCCTGCGCGTCGAGTGCGTTCTCGACCAATTCCTTCACCACGCTGGCGGGCCGTTCCACCACTTCGCCGGCGGCGATTTGGTTGGCGACTTGTTCCGGGAGCAGATGGATTCGATTCATGCGACGCGGACGGCATTGTTCAACGCCACAGATTCAAAGTCCAAAGTTTTTCGGGAGGAGAATATCCGATCAAGCACGGCGAACGACGGGCAACGGAAGCGCCGTGATTACTGGCTCACCGGCAGGGTGAAGGAAAACACCGCGCCACGGCCTGGTTCGTTGCGCGCGCGAATCTGCCCACGGTGATCTTCCACGATCTTTTTGCAGATCGAAAGGCCCAGTCCGGTGCCCTGGGCTTTGCCGTGAGTGGCGAAGGGTTCAAACAGGCGGCTGGCGACTTCAGGCGCGATGCCTTTGCCGGTGTCCTCAATCTCGGTGGTCAATTTTCCATCCGCGACCTTGAAGCGCATTGTGATTTTGCCGCCGCCGGGCATTTCATCCATGGCATTGTGAATGAGATTGTAAAAGACGTGCGTCAACCGGTGTGGATCGAGAGGTAATTTGATCGCGGGCGGTTCGTTTCCGCATTCCAGGGTCACGGTTTTTTCATGAACTTCCGGGCGGATTTCTTCGACGAGCTGGTTCACGAAGGCGGCGTAATCCGTCGTGGCCATCACAATGTTCGACTGCGAACCGCGCGTGAACTCCAGCAACTCATTGATCATGTTGCTCAACCGGTCCACCTGCCGCCGGATGCGGGCCTTGGCCGACTGGCGCATTTCGGGCGTGGCGTTTTCCGTGCCCGCCAGTTCGGAGGCGAGGCCGATGACGTTGAGGGGGTTTTTGAAATCGTGTACAATGGAGCGCGCGAACTTGCCCACCAGCGTCAACCGCTCGGCCTGCAATACTTCCTGGTTGAATTGCTGGTTCACCTCGCGCATGCGGCGGCTGAACTCCCGCACCAGGCTGATCGCCAGCTTCGGGGATTTTTCGAGGAGGTTCAACACCTGGTCGCGCGGGAGGAAGTAGGCTCGGGTGTCTTTCTCCGCCGTCGCGGTGGCGGAGCGGGCCTCGTCGTCCACCACGGCCATCTCGCCAAAATAATCGCCCGGCCCCACGCGGGTGAGGACGCGCCGGGTCTGCTCGTTGACCATCGCGGAAATTTGCACCAGCCCTTCAACAATGACGTAAATGCCGTCGCCCGGATCGCCTTCGACGAAGATGTTTTGCCCCGCCGGATAAAATTTGATTTTGGCGGTTTGTTCGAGGGTTTGCAGTTCCTCGGCCAGCACGCCGCCAAACAATTTACTTTTGTCCAGAACAGGCATTGGCCGGAGTGTAGTCGATAATCATTCGGCGTAAAGCCCAGAGATGGTTCCACGCGGGGCTTGACGCTGCGGGGAAAGATTTCTAGCTTCCTGTTCCTGTGGTGGCCATAGCTCAATGGTAGAGTCCAAGCTTGTGGAGCTTGTTGTTGCGGGTTCGAATCCCGTTGGCCACCCCACTCCTTCCCCGGTTGCGGAAACCAACTTTTCCCATCACCCTCCGACCTCACTCCTTGGCCAGACTGGTCATGCGCCCCTTATCGCCGGGAGTGTTGGTTCTGAAATATCGTCTAAGAAATGTCCTTGGTGCGTGTCATAGTAGTTGAGATCAGCCAACAAGACCGAACGACACGGCCAGCCTGAGGACACAACGCGATGCCGCCTGAACAAAAATGACCGTGGTCCAACACGACCCAGCCAGCACCGATCCGCCGCGATCCGAGTCGCTCGAAGAATTGTTCGCCGCCCTCGAATCGCCGCTGCTCATTTAC
>JBKJSC010000041.1:0-13725 GCA_046593035.1 Limisphaerales bacterium
GTATGCTGGCGAAAGGGTAATGCATGCCTGCATGGGCATCGTCTACGGCGCAATGATCGCCTGGCTTTTACCGGTGATGTGGCGATGGTGGTCTCTGCCGACTGGCTTAGTGGCTGAACGCCCGGACGTTCCATGGCTGCTCATCGTTGTTTTGTTATTCATGGCCGTAGGCGTGTTTTTCTCTGGCGTCCGTGACCTGTATGCTGCGTTTGGATTGCCCTTTGGAAACTGGCCTTGGCCCAAAATTCATCGCTCCAACTGAACTGTCACCCCGCCCGACTTCATTTGGTAGTTGCCTATGTCCTTAATTTGCGGGACGCATGACAGTGCTTTCGACATGCTCTGCGCTCAACCTGAAATTCGCTATGCGGCGACTCGGCAGCAACCAAGACGAAATCGGAAATGCAACCTGGCCGCAGCGTTTAGCTCGCGACACGGATATACCCGCGTTGGAAGTCCTCGTACCGCTTTCGGTTCGCGCCTTGCAAGCAGTGCACTATTCCCCTGCTCAAATGGAAACGGCATTGGGTCCGGTCTTCGGTGTGGACCGCCAGCTCATTTGCGACGGCACCTACTTCGTTGTCGAAGCGCAAGGACAGATCGTTGGTTGCGGCGGGTGGAGCCGACGCAAGGCGATGTTCGGCGGTGATCGTGGCCGGTCGGGACAGGATGCTTTGCTCGACCCAGTGCGTGAACCCGCCCGTATCCGTGCTTTCTTCGTCCACCCGGCGTGGGCGCGTCGCGGTATCGGACGAAGCATTTTGGCCGCGTGTGAAACCGCGATTCGGCAGGCAAGTTTTCGAACCGCAGAACTGGTGGCGACGTTAACGGGTGAACCGCTTTACGCTTCCTGCGGTTACACCGTCGTGGAGCGCTACGAAGTCCCGATGTCCGGTGGGTTGACCTTGCCCGTGGTGCGAATGAGCAAGCATTTGATCACCGCATAAATTCAGCCATGCAACGACTCGGCAAAAATCACGACGGTTATTACGGCGAGACAATTGACATCACCTCGGTGCTGAAGGACTGCACTGCCGCCGCCGAGGCACAGGGCTGGATCATCGAAGAGATTCTGATCGAACCCGGACTCACTCTGCCGGCCTTCACGCGCCCGCCGCGAACTGAAACCAGTTTTCCGAATCCAAAGTCCAGAATCTACATCTCGACGGGCATTCATGGGGACGAACCGGCTGGGCCGCTCGCCGTCAGGCAGTTGTTGCAGGAGAATCGCTGGCCAGAGAACGCGGAAATCTTTTTGTTGCCGTGTTTGAATCTCACTGGCTTCCCGCTCAACCGTCGCGAGACTGCCCACGGCCACGATTTGAATCGCGATTACCGGCATTTCGAGACCGCCGAAGCCCGCGCGCACGTCGAGTGGCTTCATCGCCAGCCGGCGTTCGACGTGACGTTTTGTCTGCATGAGGATTGGGAGTCGCACGGCTTTTACGTTTACGAATTGAATCCCGAAGGCCGCCCTTCATTCGCGCCGGCGATGATCGCGGCGGTGGCTAGGGTGTGTCCCATCGACCTCTCGCCGGTCATCGAAGGTCGCGAGGCGAACGGCGGTATCATCAATCCCAGCTTGGATCCAAACTCACGCCCGCAATGGCCCGAAGCCTTCTGGCTTTTGAAAAACAAAACACGGCAGAGTTACACGCTCGAAGCGCCGTCGGATTTTCCGTTGTCCCTGCGCGTGGCCGCGCTGGTGGCGGCGATGCGCGCGGCTTTGGCGGCGGTTTCCGCTGGCTAACTTTGCGCGGCTCGCCTATCACTGCGCCGAACTTTTCACACTGACCATGAGAAATTCCTTTCGACTCCTCGGCTTGATTTGGTTCGGGTTTCTGACGTTGTCAGCGCAGGGAACCGAGGCGCGCGCGTCGCTCAAAACCCGCAACGTCATCCTTGTCACGCTTGATGGCATGCGCTGGCAGGAAGTATTCGGCGGTGCGGAAGCGGCCTTGATCAGCAAGGAGCACGGCAGCGTGTCCAACACCAACGCGCTCCGCAAAGCGTACTGGCGCGAAACGCCGGAAGCGCGGCGCGCGGAGTTGCTGCCGTTTGTTTGGGGCGAGATCGCGAAACAAGGACAGCTCTGGGGCAACACGAACCAAGGCAGCGTCGTCAAGGTCAGCAACGGCCTGAATTTTTCCTACCCCGGCTACAACGAAATGCTTTCCGGCATTCCCGATCCGCGCATCGACAGCAACGCCAAGCGCCCGAATCCGAACGTGACCGTGCTGGAGTGGCTGCACCAAAAACCGGCCTTCCGTGGCCGCGTCGCCGCGTTCGGGGCCTGGGATGTGTTTCCGTATATTCTGAATCGCGAACGTAGCGGCCTGCATGTGCGCGCTGGCTGGGAGCCGCTCGTGCTGGGCAAGACCAATCCGCAGCAGGCGCTGCTCAACCAGCTCGTCGAGGACACCACGCCGTTGTGGGATGAGGAGATTTTCGACAGTTTGCTTTTTCATGGCGCGCTGAATTATTTGCAAACGCACAAGCCGAGACTGCTTTACATCGCATTTGGCGAGACGGACGAATGGGCGCACGCCGGGCGTTATGACTTGTATCTGGAATCCGCGCGCCGCGCCGACCGCTGCATTCAGCGGCTGTGGGAAACGGCGCAATCGCTGCCGGAGTATCGCGGCAAAACCACGTTGCTCATCGCTACCGACCACGGACGGGGCGGCGGCCTGCGGGATTGGCGCGATCACGGCAAGAAAACCGAAGGCTCGGAATTCATCTGGCTGGCTGCGCTCGGCCCGGACACTCCCGCGTTGGGCGAACGCAGCAACTCCGATGCGCTAACGCAAAGCCAGATCGCCGCGACGGTGGCGGCATTTTTGGGAGAGGATTTTCGCGCGGCGATTCCGCAGGCGGCCAAACCGGTGGACGCGTTGTTGGGGCGTTGAACCGTCAGGCAGTGATCGTGGGACGTTTGTTCAGCCAGGTCTTGCCGAGTGCGAGGAGGGTCTTGGTTTTCAGCAGCTTTTCCGCCATGGGAAAGACCACGCGCTCTTCCTTGTCGAAATGGCGGCGCGAGGCCAGCACGGCGGCGAGCAGGAATTTCCGGCCCGCCTTCAACTGGCGCGTGGCTTGGGCCAGCTTCAGGTTTTGGTCGATCTCCTCGTGCTCCTGGTGAAACGTCTCGCGCTGGCCGAGTTGCTCGAAGCAATGCTCCAACGGCTCGATGATCAACTCATCCTCCATCTGCGAATGCGCTTCCAGCATCGCGCCCAGCAGGCCGGCGAGTGATTTGACTTCTGCCAGCGTCTTCAATTTCGGCGTCACCCGTTCGACGTAATCAAACAGATTGTGAAAAACGGCGTGCTCGGCCAGCAGGGCTTGGGTGATTTTCATGTGGCGTGTATATCGAAAGGTTGGAAGAATTTCGAGCGAAACATATTCACGACCGAAAACTTTCAGGTAAACTTCCCGTTGCGGCTCGGTCGAAAAAGGTGGTAGAAAATCCACGACGCTTATGCCGGAGAAATTTCAATACGACGTTTTCCTGAGCCACAACGCGAAGGACAAGGCGGTGGTGTGCCCGCTGTCGGAGCAGTTGCGTACGGAGCGGATAAGTGTGTGGACCTATAAATGGATTCTCAAGCCCGACGACATCATCCCGAAGAATAAAGAGGGGAAAAAATGCCCCAACGCGACCTCTGCTTCGCCGCATTTCATCGACATCAATTGGGTGCGCACTTGGTTTGCAAGTCCGCTTTCGCGTTCCAAAACTTCAAGCTAACGGCAGATGCCTACGAAGAAGACCATAACCGAGGTGGAACAGTTCTTTCGGAGAGCTAGCCTGCGACTACTTACCAAGACCTATAAGAACAGCAAGTCTCGGCTGCGTTACAGGTGTGAAAAATGTGGCCAGCAAGCCGCAACCACATTCAATGCGGTGCAGCAGGGGCATTTTTGCAATTCCTGTGGGCCGAAGGAGGCGGCGAGAAAGAGCCGCGACTCCATAGCTTCCGTTCGTCAACGCTTTGCTGATAGAAATCTGGTTTTGTTGTCTGACAATTACCAAGGAGCTTTTCATAAGTTGCCTTACAAGTGTCTCATCTGCGGATACGAGGGAGTGATTGCCCCAAACAAGGTGCCAATCAGGGGATGCAAGCGGTGTGGGATTCAGCGACGGGGGCAGTCGCGCAAACTTACCGCAGCATCACTTGACGAATTGCTCGCAGCGAAAAAGCTCAGACACAGGGATTCCAATTATGAAAACTGTCTCGAACTGATCGAGCTTGATTGCGTTGTATGTGGTCATCGATTTGCCGAATCCCCGGCGCGCATTAAGGCATATGCGCATCCTTGTCCGAAATGCCGCCAGAGCGCTCGAAAAGAATATTCTCACAGTCGCAAAAGAACGCTTGAGGAGGCGGTGTCTGCTTTTTCGGCGGTGGGCCTTCAACTACTTGCGTCGGAATATCGCGGTAACTTGGTTGCAATGCCTTACCGTTGCCCCGATTGTGGATACTTGGGCAGGAAAAGCTTCAATTCAGTCTCGTCTAAGAAAACTGGTTGCTGGCACTGCGGGGCGGCAAAAGCTGGGATACAAAACCGGCTCCAGCAAAGCGACATTGACCGTATCGCGCGAAACGCGAATGTGACCTTCTTGAGGCAGCCGACCCGCGCAAATGAGAGGGTAGCGGTTCGTTTCAATACATGCGGGCATGAAGGACAGGAAAAATCTCCGGAACAACTTAAGCTCCCACGCAGCGGCTGTTCGGTTTGTAGTGGCAAGCTACGAAAGACAAAGAATGACTACATTAGCCTCGCCAAGAAACATGGCGGACAACTTGTTGAGATGGCTGTAAATGTGGCAACTCCGAGCTGCTGGCGATGTCGCATCGGCCATGTCTTTCCTCGCTCCTACAGTTCCATTGTCGCAGGCGGTAATTCATCATTCTGCTCGGTTTGCAGCACAAAAGGATTCGCTGAGATGAGATGCCAAGCCATCTTGGAGGATCTTTTCAGCAAACATTTTCAGAAAGGAACACTGCCGGGAGCTCGCGGTACCAAGGGAAAACTCATCCAGATTGACATGATCAATATTGAGCTGCGCCTAGCGGTCGAGCATCACGGTGTCCAGCACTTCAAACCCATTGAATACTGGGGTGGCGAGCAAGCGCTAGCTCGTCAACAAGAACGGGATCAGATTCTGCGGGATGCTTGCAATAGTGCTGGTATCGTATTGCTTGAAGTCCGCCAGCTTGGACAGGTTACCTCGCTTGAAGACTTTAGAAAAATGGTCGCTTTGGCTTGTAATCAGGCGAAGCCACCGATTCTCTTGCCATCGTCGTTTTGGAAGGTTGATTTAGAGAAAATCACCTATGGCAGTGCCGCCTCTGACTACTGGCGTAGAGCAGTAGAAGCTGCCGCACGATTGGGTTTTATTAGTGTTTCGAAAGTTTATTCAGGCGCAATTAACGATCACGACTGGATATGCAGTCGTGGACACTTTTTCCACCGTGCGCCTAGACAGATTCTATTCGGTCGTACCAAGGATTGCCCGGAATGCTATCGTCTCCGCCGCGAGAAGCCGGTTTTGCTCTCAGATGGGCGATCATTCGCAAACGAAACTCTCGCTGCCGTTGCACTTGGAGTCAGAAAAACTTCAGTGAATCATGCCGTTCGCAAAAAAGGTACTGTTAAAGGCCACCGCGCATGGCACATTGCTCAGTCTCAATTTGCAGAGTTCGTGGAAAATCCATCAGCTTCACTCTTTCTGGTTGCCGAATTTCAAAGGGCGGATGTCCCGGCTAAGTGAGCGTTCCTTTTGGATGGCGAGGAAAGGCATTCGGAATTTGGTATGTAAACTCCGCCGTTCCGCTCCTGATATTTCTCCTCGTCGGCCAAATCCGTTGAACTGTCGGATCCGCCTACTAGCCTCCGCGACATCCGCTGTGACAAAGTGGTATGAAGTGAGTATTGTCACCTCGGCTGAATCGAGGTGTACGCTTCCATCCCCACGCAGGAGCAGACTAGGTTGCGGTCGCCGAAGACGTTGTCCACGCGGCCGACGCAGGGCCAGAACTTGTACTCGCGCTCGTGCGCGGTCGGGAAGGCGGCTTGCTCGCGCGAGTAAGGCCGGTTCCATTCCGTCGCCGCGATCGTGTCTGCAGTATGCGGGGCGTTCTTGAGCGGGTTGTTCTGCTTGTCCATCACGCCGCTTTCGACGGCCATGATTTCGCCGTGAATGGAAACCATCGCGTCGCAAAAGCGGTCCAGTTCCTCCTTTGATTCGCTCTCGGTCGGCTCGACCATCAGCGTGCCGGCGACGGGGAACGACAGCGTCGGCGCGTGAAAGCCGTAATCCATCAACCGCTTCGCCACGTCCTCGGCGGTGACGCTTTTGAACTGGCGCAAATCCAGAATGCACTCGTGCGCGACGAAATTGCCATGGCCGCGATAAAGCGTTGGGAAATATTTCTCCAGCCGCTCGGCGATGTAATTCGCGTTGAGGATGGCCACCTTCGTCGCTTCGGTGAGGCCAGCCGCGCCCATCGCGACTATGTAAACCCACGAGATTGTCAGAATGCTCGCGCTGCCCCACGGCGCGGCGCTGACGGCACCGATGGGATTTTCGCCGCCGAGGCTCACGACCGGATGGGCGGGGAGAAAGTCCGCGAGATGTTCCGCCACGCCGATCGGCCCCATGCCCGGCCCGCCGCCGCCGTGCGGAATGCAAAACGTCTTGTGCAGATTCAAGTGGCAGACATCCGCGCCGATGTCGCCGGGGCGGCAGAGGCCGACTTGCGCGTTCATGTTCGCGCCGTCCATGTAAACCTGCCCGCCGTTAGCGTGGACGATCTCGCAAATCTCCCTGATGCTCTCCTCGAAGACGCCGTGCGTGCTCGGATACGTGACCATCAGGCACGCGAGATTGGC
The DNA here is from genome assembly GCA_046593035.1 of Limisphaerales bacterium. Classification (GTDB taxonomy): domain Bacteria; phylum Verrucomicrobiota; class Verrucomicrobiia; order Limisphaerales; family JAYTXL01; genus JAYTXL01. Next base: position 6,895 of record JBKJSC010000041.1, read on the forward strand.
CTTGTGCTCAGTGGCCTTTGCGCGCAGGTCGGTCACGTCAATGTCGCCCCCGCGATCGCACGCGACGGCGACGACTTTCATGCCGGCCATCACGGCGCTGGCGGGGTTCGTGCCGTGCGCGGAAGTCGGAATGAGGCAGACGTTCCGATGCGCTTCGCCGCGGCTGGCGTGATACTCGTGGATGACCAGCAGCCCCGCGTATTCGCCCTGTGAACCGGCGTTCGGCTGAAGCGAAATGGCCGCAAAGCCCGTGATTTCCGCGAGCCATTCTTCAAGCTGGCCAAACATCTCTTGATAGCCGCGCGTCTGCTTCAGCGGCGCGAACGGGTGAATCTTGGAAAACTCCGGCCAGCTCACCGGCAGCATCTCGCACGTGGCGTTGAGCTTCATCGTGCAGGAACCGAGCGGAATCATCGAGGTCGTCAGCGACAAATCGCGCGATTCCAGCCGGCGCAAGTAGCGGAGCATCTCCGTCTCAGAGTGGTAACGGTCAAACACTGAGTGCGTAAGACATTTGCTTGTGCGCTTCAACGGCGCGGCGTAATCGCCGGCTTTAACCTGCGCGACGAGTTCTTCCACCGTGAAGTCCGGCTCGAAGTTCCCGTTGAAGATTTTCAGCAACAACGCCACGTCCTTCACGCTCGTCGTTTCGTCCAGCGAAACGCCGAGCGTCGTCTTGTCCAGCACGCGCAGGTTGACCTGGTTCTTCTCCGCGATGGTGACAATCTCCGCGCTCGTGTAGCCCTTCAAGCTGACGCGCAGCGTGTCGAAGAAAGGCGCAGTGCCGATCTTGTGCTCCAATTTCTCCAAGCCCGCCGCCAGAATCGCCACGTGCCGTCGCACGCGCTCGGCGATTTTCTTCAAGCCCGCCGGGCCGTGATAGCACGCGTAGGCCATCGCCATGTTCGCGAGCAGCGCCTGCGCCGTGCAGATGTTGCTCGTGGCCTTCTCGCGGCGGATGTGTTGCTCGCGCGTGCCGAGCGCGAGGCGATATGCGGGCTGGCCGCGCGAATCCTTCGAGACGCCGACGAGCCTGCCCGGCATCTGGCGCTTGAACTCGTCGCGCGTGGCGAAGAACGCCGCGTGCGGCCCGCCGTAGCCAAGCGGCACGCCGAAGCGTTGCGAACTGCCGACCGCCACGTCCGCGCCGAACTCGCCCGGCGGCCGCAGCAACGTGAGCGCGAGCAAATCCGCCGCGACCACCACGAGCGCGCCCGCTGTGTGGGCTTTTTCCGCGAAGCCGGCGTAATCGAAAATCGCGCCGTCCGTCGCCGGATACCGCACGAGCGCGCCAAAGAACTTTCCGTCGAGCGCCGCCGCGTCATGCGAGCCGACGACCACTTCGATGCCGAGCGCCTTCGCGCGCGTCTGCACGACCTCAATGTTCTGCGGATGGCACGCGTCGGAGACGAAAAACGCGTTGCGCCCTTCCGCACCCTTGACGCGATGGCACATCATCATCGCCTCGGCGGCGGCGGTGGCCTCGTCGAGCATGGAGGCGTTGGCGATCTGTAGGCCTGAGAGATCGCAAATCATTGTCTGGAAATTCAACAAGCCTTCGAGCCGGCCTTGAGAAATCTCGGCCTGATATGGCGTGTATTGCGTATACCAGCCGGGGTTTTCGAGGATGTTCCGCTGGATGACAGGCGGCGTGATGCAATCGCTGTAGCCCATGCCGATGAACGAGCGGAAGACCTGGTTCTTGCCGGCGATGGCCTTGAGCTTCGCAATCGCGTCGAACTCGCTCAACGCCGCTGGCAGATCAAGCGCTTTCCGCGACCGGATGTTTGCGGGAACGGCGGCGTCTACGAGCGCGTCGAGACTCGCGAGGCCGAGCGTGGCGAGCATGGCCTGCTGATCTTCGGGACTGGGGCCGATGTGGCGGCGGGCAAACTGGTCGGGATGTTGCAAAGATTCCATTGCGCGGGGGTCGTTCGGGGCGGATTCGGTTGTCAGTGTGTCGTCAATTGAACGGGTTGCTGTTTCAAGCACCGGGGAAAGTTAAGGAGCAGTGAAGGCAATGCAAGATTGATTTGGTTTTAGGGCTAAGAACAATGACCGGCTTTGCGCAGTTGCGCTCTTCATGTCTGCCGCTCGCAAAACATCTTCGCTCTGTGGCGTGGTTGTGCTTCAATCACAGCATCGACGATTCACTCGTGCTTATGAAACCGCGACTGGTAATATTCCCGGCGACGTTGCTGGCGACGCTGTTGAACCTCAATCCGCTCATGGCTCAAAACGAAAAAACCGAAGGCTCACGCTGGCTCGAAAAGGCCGGAGTCGCGTCCGATTTCACCGTGCCGGCGACGCGCAAAGCGTGGGAAAAACAGCGCGTCCAAATCCGCGCGCAACTCTGGCAACTGTTGGGCAAACTCCCGCCGCGACCCAAAACGCCCGCGGTCAAAACGCTTTCGCGTGAAGACTGTGGCGATTACATCCTCGAAAAATTCCAGTTCGACAACGGCGCGGGCGCGACGGTGCCCGGATATTTGTTCCTGCCGAAGAGCGCGTCGGCCAAATCGCCCGCCGTGCTTTACTGTCACTGGCATGGCGGCCAGTACGACAGCGGCAAGGAGGAGATGTTGCGAACGAACGCCGTGCCGGTGCCGCCGGGGCCGGAACTGGCGCGACGCGGATATGTGGCGCTGGGCATCGATGCGTACTGTTTTGGCGAACGCAACGGCGCGGGGCCGGGCGGGCCGACAGAAAAAGGTTCCGCGGGAGAAATGACCGCCAGCAAATTCAATCTTTGGGTCGGCCGCTCACTGTGGGGCATGATGCTTCGCGACGACTTGATGGCGCTGGATTATCTGTGCGCGCGCCCGGAGGTCGATGCGCGACGGATCGGCGTGACGGGCATCAGCATGGGCGCGACGCGGACGTGGTGGTTGATGGCACTGGACGAACGGCTCAAGACCGGCGTCGCCGTGGCGTGCCTGACGCGCTATCAAAACCTCATCGCGCACGAAGGGTTGAAATATCACGGCATCTATTATTTCGTGCCGGGGATGCTCAATCATTTCGACAGCGAAGCCGTGGTGGCGTTGTCTGCACCGCGCGGGATGTTGTTCATGGCCGGCGATCAGGACGCCGGTTCGCCTACCGACGGCATCCGGATCATCGAGGCGAAGGTGCGCGAGGTATTTCAACTGTATGGAAAGGAGAATGAATTTCAGAGCATCGTCTATCCCGGCATCGGCCATGTTTACCTGCCGGAGATGTGGGAGAAAACCGTCGGCTGGCTGGATCGTCGTTTGAAATCCTCGCCGCCCGGTGCGAAATAGGAAGCGGGGGCCTCTACTCACGAAAACACAGTTGAATCCAGTCTCCGTCTCTTTCACAGTGGGCGCATGAAGTGTGTTCGGTTCCTTGGCCTGATGATGGCTGGTTTGCTGATGGGTTCCAGTTGCCAGCCCACCGCCGCGCCGCCGCCCGTGACGGTTGCCAGCCAGTCTTCGCCGACGCGTGCCCAGCCCAAACTTCCCACGCTCAAGCTCTGGCTCGGCGCGCAGGAAGTCGTCGCTGAACTCGCCCTCACTCCGTTGCAAATCCAGACTGGCATGATGTTCCGCACCAACCTCGCGGAAAATGCCGGCATGTTATTTGTGTTTCCAGAGCAGAGCCGACGCGGGTTTTGGATGAAGAATTGTCCGCACCCGCTTTCCTGCGCCTACATCGACCCGGAAGGCGTCATCCTGGAAACCTACGACATGAAGCCGCACGACGAATCGCCCATCCTGTCCAAGAGCGATCAGATTCAATACGTCTTGGAAGTCAACCAGGGCTGGTTCAAGCGAAACAACATTGGGCCGGGCGCTGTCATCCGCACCGAACGCGGCTCGTTGCGGGAAACCTTTTTCAAACGCCCGTAGCCGCGCGGTGTTGCGTCCCGCGTTGAATTTGCTCTCGACTCGCACCTCTCGACTCCCGACAATTCCAGCATGATTTCTCTCGCCCAATCCGAAGCGCTCTTCGCCGAGGCCTTGCAGCACATTCCCGGCGGCGTGAATTCGCCGGTGCGCGCTTTTCGCGCCGTGGGCGGCACGCCGTTCTTCGTGAAGTCCGCCAAGGGTGCGCATGTGACGACGGTGGACGGCGACGAGTTGATTGATTATGTCGGCACGTGGGGGCCGGCTATCCTCGGCCACGCGCATCCGAAAATCATCGCCGCCGTGAAGGCCGCCGCCGATCACGGCACCAGCTTCGGCATCCCGAATCCGTTTGAGGTCACGATGGCGAAGCTCATCAAGTCCGCCGTGCCGAGCGTGGCCAAGGTGCGGATGTGCAATTCCGGCACGGAGGCGTGCATGTCAGCGATCCGCCTGGCGCGGGGGTTCACGAAGCGCGACAAGATTATCAAGTTCGACGGCTGTTACCACGGCCACGCCGATTCGCTACTCGTGAAGGCTGGCAGCGGTGCGCTTACGTTCGGACACCCGGACAGCGCGGGCGTGCCGGCTTCGTTCACGCAGCACACGATTGTCGCGCCGTTCAATGATGTCGAAGCCGTGAAGGCCATCTTCGCGGCGAACCAAAATGAAATCGCCGGCATCATCGTCGAACCGGTGCCGGGCAATGCGGGCTTGTATCTGCCCAAGCCGGGCTATCTGGAATTCCTGAGCGAAATCACGACGCAGCATGGGGCGCTGCTCATTTTCGACGAAGTAATGACCGGTTTCCGCCTCGCACTTGGCGGCGCACAGGAACGTTTCGGCATCCGGCCCGATCTGAGTTGCTTCGGCAAAATCATCGGCGGCGGATTGCCTGTGGGCGCGTTCGGCGGTCGCGCGGACATCATGGATTTGTTGGCGCCGCTTGGCCCGGTGTATCAAGCCGGCACTTTGAGCGGCAATCCGCTCGCGATGGCCGCCGGCATCGCAGCCCTTGATGAATTATGTAGGAGCCGACGTGAGGAGGCTCTGACTAAACCGGACGGACAACATATGAGTCTCCTCACGTCGTCTCCTACCAGCGGAGAGGATGCTTACACGCGTCTCGAAGCCCTCGGCACACAACTCGAAGCCGGGATGCGCGACGCCGCGAAATCGGCCAACGTGCCGGTGATGTTCAACCGCTGCGGCTCCATGTTCTGCGGATACTTCACCAGTGAACCGGTCTGGAACCTTGCCGATGCGATGAAGAGCGACCGCGAGCGTTTCAAGAAATTCTTCCACGGAATGCTGGACGCGGGAGTGTATTTCGCACCCTCGCAATTCGAGGCGGGCTTCCTTTCTACCGTGCACAGCGAGGCGGACATTGAGTTGACGGTGAACGCGGCGGCGAAGGTGATGAGGAATTTCTAAGCTAACCCGATTAAGTGCAAGATCCACCTGAAATACAGCTTTCGACCAAACTGAAACTGCTCTGCCTATGGGTGGGCTTAATCTTCGGGTTTGCCTTTGGACGCTCTCTAAGCGGCTTGAGTGGTGCTTGGCTGTTCGCGTGCTGGTTAGCAGCCGCACCGACTGTTTGCGTTATCCTGACCTTGTTGGATCCTCCGCAAATGGAGCGAGGCTGGCATGGTGCGGTTTGCTACTGTCTCGCTTTTCATGCGATGATACGTGCACCTGAGCCGCGTGATGGCGTTCATTGGGATCTTCCGTCTGTCGGCACCGTTGTTCTGCTCTGCGGCTTATGCCTCTTCGCGATTTATGGTGCGGTGAAGTTGAAACGTAGGGGTAATTGGCCCAATCCTTGAATGAATTTTGCACATGCGTATCCTCGCCCTTGACCACGGATACCGTTCGCATCGGTGTCGCCAACTTGGAACAAGGCTTGTTTGTCCGCCGGTTTCTAGTAAGCTTGCCGCCATGAACTCGGAACTGCTCAAACGGATCACGATTGAACCGGGCAAGTGCGGCGGACGCCCCTGCATTCGCGGCATGAGGATGCGCGTCACGGACGTGCTGCAACTGCTCAGTGCCGGGGCTTCCTACGAAGAAATCTTGGAGGACTATCCCGACCTCGAACGCGAGGACATTCTGGCGGCGATTGAATACGCGGCGCATCAGGCCGACCACGTTGTATTACAGGGCGCGTGAAGTTCCTGGTTGACCATCAGTTGCCGCCGGCTCTTGCCAAATTTTTGCAAAGCCACGGTCACACCGCCCAGCACGTCAGAGAATTGGGTTTGAAACAGGCTGACGATTCGGTGATCTGGCGTCATGCGGCGGCTCACGACCTAGTGGTGGTAAGCAAGGACGAGGATTTTTACTATCTCGCCACGTCGCCCGGCAGCACAGGCAAACTTGTCTGGGTGAGGATTGGCAATTGTCGGAAGCAGACTTTGCTTGAACTTTTTCAAGTCCGGATTGCGCGTATCGTGGCGGCGTTGGAAGCGGGCAATCAGATCGTCGAATTCCGTTAATGCCTCAAGGTTATCAGACTCTTTCTTGAACCATGCGCATTCTCGCTCTTGATCACGGAACCGTCCGCATCGGCATTGCCGTTAGTGACGAAATGAAGATGATGGCCACGCCGCTGGAGTTCATCCCGGCGGAACCATTCGCCGGCTTCCTCGCGCGGCTCAAGGAATTGATTCGCGCGAAGGAGGTGGAACTGATTTTGATCGGCATGCCGCGCAACATGGATGGCAGTTACGGACCGGCGGCGCTCAAAGTGCAGGAGTTCGTGGCCGTGCTGAAGGACGCCGTCGCCGTGCCGATCCAGACGGTGGATGAACGGCTTTCGTCGGTGCAGGCGCAGCGGTTTCTCCGCGAGGCGGGCAAGAAGTCGAGGCAGCAGCGCGGCCACGTGGACCAGACCGCGGCGGCGATCTTGTTACAAAGTTATTTGGATAACATGCACTAACTTTTAACCACGGATGGACAC
>JBKJSC010000098.1:0-9309 GCA_046593035.1 Limisphaerales bacterium
TTCGAGGCGCAGGATTTGATGGAGCACGGCGGCGTGGTGGCGGGCGGCTGGCTCGGACGCTTTCTCCGGTTTCGCCCCGATGCCAACAGCAGTGCGCTGTCGGCCATTGCCCTGGGCCGAGCGTTGCCCGAATGCCTGCGCGGCGCGCCCGCCGCCACGGTGCTGCGCTCGCTGGATGATTTTTCATTGGGTAACAACTCCACCGCGTTGCAACGGCAGTTGGCCCGGCTGTATGCGGCGCAAACCGACCTCCTCGGCGGTGCGGGCCGCGACACGCTGGACGCGCTGGAACGCATCAAGAAACTGCGCGCCACCGAATACAAGCCGGAGTACGGCGTGCAATACAGCTATGATGATTTTTCCCAAGGCATGAAGCAGATTGCCCGGCTCATCAAGGCGCGCGTCGGTCTGGAGGCGGTTTCCATCAATATCGACGGCTGGGATTCCCATTTGAACCAGAGCGCGATCATGGATCCGCAAATGACGCGGCTGGCCAATGGATTGTCCGCGTTTTACCGCGACATGGGAAAACGGATGCAAACCACCTCGGTGGTGGTGATGACGGAGTTTGGCCGGCGCGTGAGCGAAAATTCCGCGTTCGGCACCGATCACGGGCGGGGCAGCGTGATGTTCGTGCTGGGCGGCGGCGTCAAAGGCGGGCGCGTGCTGGGCAAATGGCCGGGGTTGACGAACGAAGTACTCGAAGACCCCGGCGATCTGCCGGTGCTGACCAATTACCGCAACGTGCTCGCGCCGGTCTTGCAACGTCACGACGACGGCGGAAATTTTGGAAAAATATTTCCCGACTTCAAACTCGAACCGCTGCCGCTCTACGCGTGAGCCAGATAGGAAAGGCCCTCACCCCCGCACGATTTTTTCCACTAGTCCGGAAGTGGATTTCCCCGGCACGCCCGGAACGATGACAATCTTTCCGCCCTGGTACTCCACCAAACGGCGCTCCTCCTGATTGATGGTTTCGAGCGTGTTGTCGCCGCCTTTCACGTAGATGTCCGGCTGCGCGAGGCTCAGGAAATGCTGCGCGGTGAGTTCGGGAAAAATGCAGACGGCATCGACGGATTGCAGTGCGGCAAGAACCAGCGCGCGGTCGGTTTCGGAGTTCAGCGGTCGTCCGGGACCTTTCAATTCGCGCACGGAAGCGTCACCGGTCAGGCCGACCAGAAAAACATCTCCAAGGTTTCGCGCGGATTCCAAATACGCCACGTGTCCGGCGTGAAGCAGATCGAAGCAGCCGTTGGTGACGACCAGAATTTTGCCTTTCGCGCGCACGGCTTCGCGCCAGTTGGCCAGCGCGTCGAAAGGAAGAATCTTGCCGCGACAATTCATGGCCGCATTTTGCGTCGCGTTCCGCCCGGTTGGCAATGCACAAATGGGTGATAGACCGGGCTTGTTTTTTTGGCGTTGGCATCTACACTTAAGCCATGAAGAAAGACGTCGTGCCCGTCCAGATTCGCGGTATTTTGCCCACGAACAGCAGTGGCTGCGCGATCTTCGTGGGCAACGACGAAAAGGTGTTTGTCATTCAGGTCGAGCACAACATGGGCGCGGTCATCGGCATGTTCCTGCGCGAGACGCCGAAAGAACGGCCGCTCACCCACGACCTCATCGCTAACGTCTTCAAGGGATTTGCGATCACCGTGGATCGCGTCGTCATCACCGAGTTGAAGCACAGCACTTATTTCGCGCGCCTCCTGTTGCGCCAGCAAAACGAACTGGGCACCAAGATCGTCGAGATTGACGCCCGCCCCAGTGATTGTCTTGCGCTGGCCACCGCGCAGAAACGCCCCATCTTTGTCGCCGCCGCACTCTTCGAGGAAGTGGACGACATGACCGAAACGCTCAACCAAATCAACGAAAGCGGCGACGCCGAAGCCTAGCAATGCCCGCCTCCGCCGCCCCGTCCAAGGTTGCCGTGTCGCTCGTTTGCGGCGAGGATGAATTTGGCGTCAAGCATCGCGCCCGGGAGATTTATCAACAGTGGTGCGTCGAACTGGGCGGCATGGATCACGAAACCATCGACGCCAGCGTCGGCAACAGCGGCGAGGCGCTCCGGGTGCTGGCGAAATTGCGCGAGGCGCTGCAAACGCTTCCGTTCTTCGGCAGCGGCAAAGTGGTCTGGCTTCAAAACTGTAATTTCCTCGGCGAAGAGCGCACTGCCACCGCGGCCGCTGTGACGGAAACGCTCGGGGAAATTGCGCAGGAATTGAAAAGCTTTCGCTGGGACAACGTCCGCCTGTTGATCAGCGCGGGCAAGGTGGATAAGCGGAAAGTTTTTTTCAAAGCGCTTGAAAAGCTCGGCCCGGTGGAAGTGTTTGCCGCGTTGTCACTCGATAGCAAGGATTGGGGCAGCCAGGCCGAGGAGGAGGCAGCGAAACAATTGCGCGCGCTGAAAAAGGATATTTCTGACGAAGCGCTCGCCCGCCTGGTGAACCACGTTGGCCCGAACCTCCGCGCATTGAACAGCGAGGCGGAAAAACTCGCGCTCTACGTGGGTGCCCGCGTGGAAATCGAAGTGGCCGATGTGGATGCCATTGTGACGCGTGGCAAGCAGGCGCGCGCCTTCGCCCTGGCCGATGCTCTTGGAGACCGGGATTTGCCGCGCCTGCTGCGGACACTGGACGGCGAGCTTTGGACGATGAAATTCGACAGCAAGAAGTCGGAGATCGGCCTGCTCTACGGCCTGATTTCCAAAGTGCGGGTGTTGATTATCTTGAAAGAAATGATCAAGGCCGGCTGGTTGAAAGCCGATGCGGATTACAACCGATTCAAGGCGCAACTAGAACGAGTGCCTGCGAATGCGTTGCCCGCCGACAAACGGATCAACCCGCTGGCGATGCATCCGTTCGTGCTGTTCAACGCGCTGCCACAAACGCGCCGTTATACCGAGGTCGAGCTGGTTCGCGCCATGGACTTGCTGCTCGAATGCAACCGCCGATTGGTCTCTAGCGGACTCGACGAGGCGATGGTGTTGCAACAGGCGCTCACGCAGATCGTCCGCGGAACCGAAGCGCCACCGGCGGCCACCCGCCGCTAGCCTCTGCGCTTGACGAAGCATGACAATGAGCAGACGTTGCGGGCCGAATAATTTGAATCGCGCGAAACCAGATTGGGTCAAAACTTCATGACTGTTCCATCCGCCAACATGCTCGTCGCCGTGCTGAACGGGGTGGTCTGCGTCAAAATCTCCGGGCGGGCCAATTTCACTTCGAGCCTCGGCTTCAAGGCGCTTATCCGCGAACTCAAGCAGCGCGGCCATGACCACTTCGTCATCGACCTGTCGGATTGCTTGATCATGGACAGCACGTTTCTTGGTGTGCTGGCCGGGCTGGGCATGAACCTGGCCGGCGAGCCGGGCAACCAGTGCGCCTGCCCGATGGAACTGCTGAATCCGAGCGAGCGCGTGGCCGACTTGCTCGACAACCTCGGCGCGCTACCGCTGTTCAAGGTTTCCAATTGCACGCCCGCCCCGGCGGCGAGCTTTGAGCCAGTCGCACCGATGGATACGTTGCCGACCCGCGTGGAAATCTCTCGCACGTGTCTGGAGGCGCACGAGACGTTGATGGCCCTCAACCCCGCCAACGACGCGCGATTCAAGGACGTGGCGAAGTTTCTGGCGGAAGACTTGAAGAAAGCGGAACGCGAGGGCGCGTAACGAATGCGAAGCCATCCACCGAATCGCTTTTCAACCGCGGTTTGTTTCCGCTCGCTGAGGCAACGCATCGCGCCCCTTTGCTTGACGCCGAATCATTGGCCGTGAACACTCGCTGAAACCAAATTAAGCCATCATGAAATTATTCTTCGCCCGACCCATCCCGCTGGCCATTTTGCTCGGCCACTTCGCCCTCGCCGCCTCCGCGCAGAGCTTGGAGACGAAGCCCAGCGATCCGTATTTTGAAAAATTCAAACCGCTCAAGGCTCCGCAACCCGCCGGGCTGGTTTTGAAAAAGGGTGACCGCCTCGCCATCGCCGGCGATTCGATCACCGAGCAGAAAATGTATTCCCGCATCATGGAAACGTACCTGACCGTTTGCGTGCCGGAACTGGAAATCACCGCGCGCCAATACGGCTGGGGCGGCGAGCAGGCACCGGGCTTTCTCGCGCGCATGACGAACGACTGCCTGCGCTTCAAGCCGACCATCGCCACGACCTGTTACGGCATGAACGACCACGGCTATCGTCCGTACGAGGCGAGCATCGGCGACCGTTATCGCAAGGCCTCCACCGGCATCGTGCAGTCGTTCAAAGCGAACGGCGTGCGGGTCATCCAAGGCGCGCCCGGCTGTGTGGGCGTGAAGGGCCAGCCCGGCTGGGATGCGGCGGGTGTGGAGTCGAAGAATCTCAACCTTTGTGAATTGCGCAACATCGGTGTCGAGATCGCGCAGCAGGAGCAGGTGGGTTTCGCCGATGTCTTCTGGCCGATGCTCCAGGCCGGAGTCACCGGCACCCGGAGATACGGCGAGGGCTATCACATCGCTGGCGGCGACGGCGTGCATCCCGGTTGGGCGGGCCACCTTATGATGGCATACGCGTTCCTGAAATCGTTCGGCCTTAATGGCGAAATCGGCACGTTCACGGTCGATCTGAAGAAGAACAGCGCGGTGCTTTCCAAGGGGCATGAATTCATTCCCATCCCGAAGGCGCAACGCAAAGGCGCCCCGAAAACCGAGACGACGGAGGTTACCATCAAGAGCAGCCGTTATCCCTTCTGCGCAACGGGCGATGTGAGGTTGGACAACAACATCCGCTCGGCCATGACGCTCGCGCCGTTCAACCAGGATTTGAACCGGCTGATGCTCGTCACCAAGAACGGCAAGGCAAAATCTTACCGGGTGACGTGGGGCACGGAAACCAAGACCTATTCCGCGGAGCAACTCGCCCAGGGCGTGAACCTGGCGGCGGATTTTGTATCCAACCCGTTCTCGGAAGCGTTCACCAAGGTGGACGCCGCCGTGACCGCCAAGCAGAACTACGAGACGCAACAGATCAAGGGTGCCTTCCGCAGCCCCGAAGCCAAGGCCGACATGGAAGGCGTGGCCGCCAAGACGGAAACCGAACGCACCCCGCTGGCCGCCGCCATCAAAACGGCTTTCCAGCCGGTGACGCACACGATCAAAATTGAGGCGCAGTAGATGGATTGAGGAAAGACAGGGCGTATTTTCTTCCCATCAACGCAGTGCCAGAGCGAACGCAGTCCCAAACTCTGGCTGACTTCATTCCACCCTTCCAGTCTGGGTTATTCTGGATTCGTAATGAATCGGATTACTTGCCTCGCGTCCGCCGGACAGCTTAACTTCCCGGCCATGCATCATGAATTCAACCGCCATTCTTGGCGGACGCTACTCGCACTTTCACTCGTCACCACGGTGAATCACTTCGCCGCCGGGGCCAGCCGGTTGAATGAGGGAACTGAATTTCTCTGCCGCCAATCCGCCGCGCTTTTTGCCGCGCCGGATTCGCCCGACTACCGCAAATACGCGCCCGACCGCAACGTGGACATCCTGCATCTCGCGCTCGACGTGACACCCGATTTTCACCAACGCACATTAGCCGGGCAGGCCACGCTCACGTTCAAACCCATCGCCAAGCCGCTCGAAGAATTGCGTTTGGACGCGGTGGATCTGAAGGTGCAGTCCGTCACGGCCAGTGAAAAAATTGCCGGCCACCAGGTCACCGACACCGCGATCATTATCACATTTGCCAAACCGATTCCGGCGGGCAAGGAGGCGAAGGTCACGATCAAATACTCTGCGGAACCGCGGAAGGGGATGTATTTCCGCACGCCGGAACAAGGCTACAAACCGGACGAGACGCATCTTTTCACGCAGGGTGAAACCACGGAGGCGCGCCATTGGTATCCCAGCTTTGATTCGCCGAACGAAAAGTTCACTTCGGAAATTACCGCTCGCGTGCCGACGGGCATGACGGTGTTGTCAAATGGCCGACTCGTTTCCTCGGAGCGCGACGCGAAGACCGGCTTGCAGGTGGTGCGTTGGTCGCAGGAGAAACCTCATGCGAACTATTTGCTGTCGCTCGTCGCCGGTCAGTTCGCGAAAATCGAGGACAAATACCGCGACCTCCCGCTGGAATTTTACACGCCGCCGGCGGACATCAAGGAGGCGCCGGAATCATTCCGCCGCACGAAGGACATGCTGGAGTTTTTTGAAAAGGAGATCGGCGTGCCCTATCCGTGGGCCAAATATGGGCAGGTGTGCATCCGTGATTTCCAATGGGGCGGCATGGAGAACACCAGCCTGACCACGCTGACCGACCGAACGTTGCACACGACCGACAGTGAAAACCTCGTGACCAGCGAAAGTCTCGTGGCGCACGAGCTGGCGCATCAATGGTTCGGCGATCTCGTGACGTGCAAGGATTGGAGCCACGTCTGGTTGAACGAGGGTTTTGCCACGTACTACGCGCACCTTTACCTGGCTCACCTTCACGGCCGCGACTCGATGCTCTATGACCTTTACAACGAGGCGCAGGGCCTGCTGCAACGGACCAGCGACACGCGCGGTATTGTCTCGCGCAAGTTCAATTCGCCGGATGACCAGTTCACCCAATTCGGCGCACTCTCTTATCCGAAGGGCGGTTGGGTGCTGCACATGTTGCGTAACGAATTGGGCGAGGATTTGTATCGCCGCTGTATCAAGACGTATTTGGAACGCCACCAATTTGGCTCGGTGGTCACGGAGGATTTGAATGTGGTAATCGAGGAGTTGTCCGGCCGCTCGTTCGACCAGTTTTTCGATCAATGGGTTTACCACGCCCAGCACCCACAGCTCGACGTGAACTACAACTGGGACGAGAAAGCCAAGCTGGCCAAGGTCTCGATCAAGCAGATACAGCCAATCAGCAACGACGTGCTCTTGTTCAAATTTCCGCTGACGTTGCGCTTCAAAGGCAAATCCGGCGTGGTGGAAAAAACGATCCAGGTGAAGGAGAAGGAAGAAGATTTTTATTTCGCGCTCAAGGAAGCGCCGGAAATCGTGCGACTCGATCCCGCGCTCGCCGTGCTGGCCAAAATCAATTTCAAGGTTCCGAACGCCATGCTCTACGCGCAGCTCGGGGATAAGGCCGACATGCTGGGACGCCTGCTCGCCATTGAGCAGCTTGCGGAGAAAAAGGAGCATGAATCGGTGGCGAAATTAAAGGAGGTGCTGAACGGCGATGCGTTTTATGGCCTGCGTGTCCGGGCGTCGGGCGCCTTGCGCGGCATTCATTCCGACGAGGCGCTCGAGGCGTTGCTGGCGTCCACGTCGCAGAGCGATGCCCGGGTGCGCCAGGCGGTGCTCAACGATGTCGCCGGCTTTTACCATCCCCGCGCGTATGAGCAGGCCCGCAAGGCCGCAGACACGGAGAAGAATCCCGTGATTTTAGCCAGCGCGATCCGTGCGTTGGGCGCTTACGCAAAGCCGGAAGTACGCGAGACCCTGCTGAAGTATTTGAACTCCGATTCTTATCGTCAACGGTTGGCGGAAGCGGCCATCGGGGCGATCCGCACCCAGGACGACACCGGTTATCTCGGGCCGTTGCGCGAGAGCCTGACCCGGCGCGAAGCGGAATTGCCGACCTCCAGTTTTGCCGCTGGACTGGGCACGCTGGCGTTCCTCGCGCGCAACCAGGAGAAAAAGGACGACGTCCGGGAATTTCTCGCCGGGTTCGTCACGCACAAAAAGAACCCGGTAAAACTCGCCGCGCTGAATGCGCTCGGCGTGTTGGGTGATCCCAAGGCCATCGCCGTGCTGGAAAAATTCACAACCGCCACGAAGGAAAGCCCGGAGCGGCAGACCGCCGAGACCGCGCTCGCGGCGTTGAACGTCACGAAGAAACCGTCCGACAGCCTGCGGGAACTACGCAACGAAGTGCTCGATCTGCAAAAGGGCAATCGGGATTTGCGCAAGGAACTGGATGATTTGAAGAAGAAGTTAGAAGCCGGCGACAAAAAGCCGGCACCCGCAACGCCGTAGCCGCAACATTTCAGAGGAAACCACGAATGGACGCGAATCGACACGAATAGGATGGACAGAGGAAAACCTTTAACTCCGGAGATTCGGAACAACAGTTGATGGCCTTGTGTGGATCACTCCCGATTCAAAACGACACCGGGTTCCCATTGGTGTCCATTCGTGGTTGAATAAAACGGTTCCGATTTAGTCAAGGAACGCCGTGTGCATGGCCTTCATCGCCTGTTCACCCTTCGCCAGGTCGATCACCACGGAGATTTTGATTTCGCTGGTGGAAATCATGCCGATATTCACGCCTTCCTTGGCCAGTGTCTCGAACATCTTTGCCGCGACGCCGGAATGGCTGCGCATGCCCACGCCAACGATGGAAAGCTTGCCGATCTTTTCATCGGCGATGGCTTCGCGGAAACCAATCTCCGCCTTGAGACCGGCGATCACCTTGCTGGCCTTTAGCAAATCCGCCTTGTCGGTCGTGAAGGAAATATCCGTGGCGGGCGAACCGGTGCCGTGGCTGACGTTTTGGACGATCATGTCCACATTGATGTTGGCGTCGGCGAGCGCTTTGAAGATGCGCGCGGCCACGCCGGGCTGGTCGGGTACGCCGACGAGCGTGACCTTGGCCTGGTTTTTGTCGAGCGCCACGCCGCGAATCACGACGTCTTCCATGCTTTTGGTTTCTTCTTTCACGATCGTTCCTGGGTTTTCGTTCAAGCTGGAGCGCACCTCGAATACCACACCGAATTTTTTCGCAAACTCCACCGAGCGCGACTGCATCACCTTGGCGCCGGCGCCCGCGAGTTCGAGCATTTCGTCGTAGGAAATTTCAGACAGCTTGCGCGCATTCGCCACCAGACGCGGGTCAGCGGTGTAAACGCCATCCACATCCGTATAAATCTGGCAGAGGTCCGCTTTAAGGGCGGCAGCCAATGCAATAGCCGTGAGGTCGGAACCTCCGCGCCCCAGCGTCGTGATCTGTCCCTGCGACGTTTGCCCTTGAAAACCAGCCACAATGACGACGTTCCCCGCGTCGAGCATTGAATGAACTTCCTTTGGCGTGATGTTCTGAATCTTCGCCTTCGTGTGAACGCCGTCCGTCACGATGCCTGCCTGCGCCCCCGTCAACGAAATCGCAGACACGTTCACCGAATGCAGCGCCATCGCCGTGAGGGCAATCGTCGTTTGCTCCCCTGTGGCTAGCAGCATGTCCATTTCCCGCTCGCTTGGCAGCGGCATGATTTCCTTGGCCAGCTTGATCAGGTTGTCAGTCACCCCGCTCATCGCGGAGACGACCACCACGACTTGGTCCCCTTGCGCACGGTACTTC
>JBKJSC010000266.1:0-3361 GCA_046593035.1 Limisphaerales bacterium
ACTCGAGTGGTGCAGCGAAGCGCCGTTCTACACGCTCGGGCCGCTCACCACCGACATCGCGCCCGGCTACGATCACATCACCAGCGGCATCGGCGCGGCGATGATCGGCTGGTATGGCTGCGCGATGCTTTGCTACGTGACCCCGAAAGAACATTTGGGATTGCCCAATAAAAAAGACGTCAAGGATGGAGTGATTGCGTACAAAATCGCCGCACACGCGGCGGACCTTGCGAAGGGTCATCCCGGCGCGCAATACCGCGACAACGCGCTGTCGAAAGCCAGATTCGAGTTCCGGTGGGAAGACCAGTTCAACCTCTCGCTTGATCCGGTGACGGCCAGAGAATTCCATGATGAAACCCTGCCGCAAGAGGGCGCGAAGACGGCTCACTTCTGTTCCATGTGCGGCCCACACTTTTGCAGCATGAAGATTACGGAAGACGTGCGGAAATACGCGGCGGAACAGGGAATCGCGGAGGAAGAGGCGTTGAAAAAGGGAATGGAAGAAAAGTCGAAAGAGTTCACGGAGAAGGGCAGCGAGCTTTACGCGAAGGCGTGAGCGGAAACACAGGCACGCCTCTTAACATCACAACATCATGCCCAGTGCAAAATCAGGTCGTTCCTTCGTCGCGCTCGTGCGAGAGAATTGCGCCAAGCTGGGAATTCAAGTCCACGCATATCACGGTGACTGGCTGCTCACGCTAAAGAAGGGAGCGAAAACAGAGCACATTTTCGGATACGATTTCAGCCTGAATTCTGCGGCTGCTCAACAGATTGCAAAAGACAAGGCGGCTACCTATTCCATCCTTGCTGCGGCCAAAGTCCCTGCCGTTGAACACCAGTTGGTGATGTCCCCGACTTTGCCGGACTATATGCCGATAGGAGGCAACTGGGAACGACTACGTCGCCTCTTCAAGCGCTGGAACAAGGACATGGTATGCAAACCGAACGAAGGCACAGGCGGTCGTGACGTTTTTCGGGTGCAAGATTTGGTGCAACTCGAAAGAGCAATCCACACATTGCTCGCAAAGGCCCGCGCTTGCACCGTCTCGCCGTTCATTGAAGTCAAAGACGAGTTTCGGATTCTCATGTTGGACGGATGCGACCTTCTCGCTTACCGCAAACGTCGCCCAAGTGTCGTTGGAGATGGCAAGCGCAGGTTGGTAGATTTGCTCGCGCATTGGCTTAGGTCGCACGAGCCGAGCGATCCAACGCCAGACATCAAATTAAAAGTTTTGGGCAAACTAGAATTGAATTCACGCCAGTTGAATCGTGTTCCCAAGGCCGGAGAGATGATTTCTCTCAACTGGCGACACAATCTCGGCCAAGGCGCTGCGCCCGAGGAGTTGTTGCAAAACACAGACGAGCGCAAAAAGTTGGTTCGGATTGCGCAAGCAGCGATGGGTGCTCTGAGGTTGAGGGTGGCGTCCGTAGATGTTGTGACTGCCTCAAATGGGAAACAGCAGGTTCTGGAGATTAACTCTGGCATCATGATGGAACACTTCGCTCAAACGTCGAGACAACGGGCGTCCGAGATTTACCGCCGCATCATCAAGACGGTTTTTCAGAATTCCTAGCATGTCCAGAAAAGCGTTCATGCCAGCAATCCTTCGTCGTATCGCGCCAAAGCTCGGCGCGAGGGTCGTGCTAGAACCTGAACATGGCTTCGTTGGAACGGTGTATTTTCGCAACGGGCGGAAATCCTTTTTCTGGGACAATAAATTCGATCTGAATCCGGTGAGCTCTGTGAAGATTGCTCAGGACAAGGGCTACACAAATTTCTTTCTGGCTGAAGGCGGCTTCAAAGTTCCACGAGAATGCGGAGTGTTCGCGCGTGCGTTCCATCGGCATATTGCCAATCCACGCGGACTGTCTTCGGCGGGGCATTTCGCAAAGACAATCGGGTATCCGGTTTATGTGAAAGCCGTGCGCCGCAGCCAGGGTGACATGGTTTTCCAAGCGCATTCGCGATTGGAGTTATTTGCACGTTTGCGTGAAATATTTCGCTCCGACAGAATGGCTATCGTTCAAGAACGCTGTGAAGGTCGCGACTATCGCCTTGTGGTTTTAGACGGGGAAGTGATTTCCGCCTACCAGCGTGTCCCTTTGTATGTCACGGGTGATGGACACCGAACAGTCCGGCAACTGCTTGAGGCAAAGCAAAAGGAATTCGTGAAGTCGGGTCGAGATACGGTGATTCCTTGGCGTGATTTACGACTCAAGCGTGCGATGCAGACGAAGGGGTTGGGATGGCGCTCAGTCATCCCGGCTGGCCAGCGGGTTACTCTGCTTGAAGTCGCAAACCTGTCGTTGGGTGGTGACACAATTGATGTGACCGAACATCTGGATGCGTCCGTCGCTTGCCTTGCTGCGTCCGTTGCGCAGCATCTGTGTCTTCGCTTTTGTGGAGTTGATGTGATTATGCCAGATGCAACAGCGCCACTCAGCGACTACCGGATTATTGAAGTGAACTCTGCACCGGGTTTGGACCACTACGCATATTCCGGACGACGGCAGAAAATATTGGTCGATGGCCTTTATCTGAAAGTCCTCCAAGCAGTCGAACGAGGACCAAATCCATGAAAACCCTCGACCACCAAAAGCTGGATGTCGTCAACAAGACGCGGCGCAACATCTTCGGCTGGCGCGGGCCGTTCACGCCGGAGTTCGTAGCGCGGGATTTACGCGAGGTGGTGAATCGGATAAAACATCTGGCGTTGTGATTGACCAACCGAACAACGACGCTTCAGCAGCTTTGCCAAAGCCGACTGCCATCAGCCTGTTTGCTGGCGCGGGCGGATGTTCGCTCGGTTTCGGTCAGGCGGGTTACGACGTTCGGTTCGCCACCGACCTTGACGCCGACGCCGTGGAATCCTACCGGCGCAACTTTCCCCGAACTCCGTGCGAGGCGGCGGACATTCGCGAACTCACCGCTGATTCCGTGCTTCAGCGCATCGGATTGAAGCCCGGCGAACTCGACATGCTGCTGGGCGGCCCGCCGTGCCAGGGTTTCAGCAGCGCCGGCGGCAAGACTGGCGATGACCCGCGCAATTCGCTGTTGAGCCATTACATCCGCCTGCTCGAAGGCATCCGCCCGAAATGGTTCGTGATGGAGAACGTCGAGGGGCTGCTCACCAACGGCGGCGGCGCGCATGTTCGCGATGCGGTGGCGGCGTTTCTGGAGGCGGGCTACGCGGTGAATCTGGAAAAAGTTTATGCCCAAGGCTACGGCGTTCCGCAGCGGCGCAAGCGGGTGCTCATCGTGGGGAACAGGCTCGGCCACGACTTTTTGTTCCCTGAGCCGGTGACGCGGTTTTCGGGCAGCATCTTTCGCAAGGGAGAAATCACCTTTGCCATCGCGGTC
>JBKJSC010000157.1:0-7076 GCA_046593035.1 Limisphaerales bacterium
CAACGTGATTGTGGGGGCCACTCCGGGGACGATTGATATCCAGGCGGGGACGGGGAGCGTGACGCAAGCGGACGGCAGCCGGTTCCAGACGAGTGGCGATGATATTCGCGTCACTGCAGGGCTAAATGTGGTGATTGGCTTGGTGGACGCTCGCACAGCGGCGGATCGTGCGGGTACCACTCTGACAGGGCAGGCGGCTTCTTGGGGTGATGTGAAGATTGACGCCACGGGCGGAACCGTTACGGATGCGGGCGGAGCAGCCTCCACTTCGACGCGCGTTTTTGCCCGTCAACTGGCGTTGAACGCCGGTTCGCACATTGGCACGGTATCAGGACCATCGTATCGGGTTCAATACACGACCAACTTCACCACATGGACTGATCTGGTGACGATCACCTCGCCAGACCGCACGGTTACTTACATCGACCCGACGCCAGTGGACAGCCGGCGCTTCTATCGGATTGCCTTCAACGGCTCAGGGCTGACCATGGCTCTGCGCCAACCTCAAGTACAGTTGGATCGCAGCGTCAAGCTGACGTGGGACGTGACGTTCACGTCGTTTGCGGCGGTTGTGAGGCCGCTGTTCACCGAGGCGCTGACGCTCGCGGCGGAATCGGCTACCGGCACCATCACAGTGACGGACCAAACCGCAGTAACGGTGGGAGATGTGGTGGTCGGGATCAACCAAGTGCAGGCCGACGGATCGGTGTCGTCAGTCACTTCGGCCGTCCAAAGTGACGTGGTCACTGTGGGAGGCAATGGCTCAATTTACCTGCGCTCCTTGCAGGGGGCTTTGACCGTCAGTGATGGCTCGACTGGAGCCGGTGTTGGAGTAAGCGCCAATGGCTCCGGGGCGGTTCGTTTGGAGGCGGCCGGAACTGGCGGCAACTTGAATCTGACGACCAACATTTACAGCGGCAGCGGCAACATTACTTTGCTGGCGAGTGGTGATGTGGTGCAGACCGCTTCCATGGTCGTCGCGACCACGGGCGGTGCGGTGTATGTCAATGCGGCGGGCGTGTTCACCAATGCTTACGTCACAACGGGCGGTGGCAATATCATGGTTCAGACGACTGGCGATGTTTCGGTGGATTCCTTGAATGCCGGGACGGGCAGTGTGTCGGTGAAGTCGGACTCCGGCAGCGTTTTGGATGCTTCTGATGTGCGGGTTAATATCGTCGGCAGCGGCTTGCGACTGCAGGTGGGTGGGAGCGTGGGTAACATGTTGAATGGTTTGGAAACTGCCGTGACGACGGTTTCAATCAGCAGCGGCGCCACGATCCGCTTGGAGGAAGCGGATGGGTTGACGGTCGGGTCGGTTGCCGTGAGCGCCACCCGCTTGGAGGCCGATGGCAGCCGGACGACCGTTACTGCGGCTGCCCAAAGTGATTTGACTGCGTCTGGCCACATCGTCGTAGCCACCACTGTCGGCAGCATCACCATCACGGATGGCGCTGATGCGGATGGTCTGGGCGTAGTAGTGACGGGCACTGGCAATGTCCTCCTGCTCGCGGGTGGTGCCACATCCAATCTCAACTTGCAGTCAGGCGTGCAACTGGCAAACGGCAGCCTGAGCCTCCTGGCGGGCAAAGACGTGACGTTCACGGCGGATTCACAGGTCACGGTAATCGGCGGCACAGTGGATATTGCGGCAGCCACCGGCTCTATACTGATGGAACACGGTGCTGCTGTGCTGACTGACGGTCGGAATATCCGGGTGCTGGCGGCACAGGAAGTTAAATTGGGCGTGCTTGATGCCCGCACGGCCGGGGATCGTTTGGCGAGCAGCCGCGCCAACCAGGCCAGCAGTTGGGGCAACGTGAGCGTGAATGCGGTGGCGGGCAGCGTTAAGGACGCTTTGGCGGGCGATACCACCGTCAACATCTATGGGCGCGACTTGCGTCTCACCGCTGGCGTGTCGGTCGGTGTGCTCAGTCCGACGAACAACGCCATCGAAATCGATGTGGTGATGGTCTCGGCACTGAGCGGTGCGGGTGGCATCAACCTGCTGGATATTTTCGATCTCACGGTGGGAACGGTGGGCACTGTTCCGGCAAACCGCGTCCAACTGGACGGCTCGCTCGTGACGGTGGAAGATGGCGCGAGTCAGACCGGAGTGGTCAAGCCGGATGGTCAGGATTTAGTGGTGGTCACCGGCAATGGCACCAACGTCGGGAACTTCCCGGCGTTCACCATCGTAACATTCTTGGCCGGCAACAGCCTGCCGAACAATCAAACCGGCTTGTATGAGCAGAAGGTCAACATTTCCAACACGACGGGATCGTCCATCGACGCAGTGCGGATATTTGTGCAGAACCTCCCGGCTGGAGTGGTGGTCGTGGATGCTTCGGGCAGCGTGGCCGGTGTGCCTTACATTCAATACAACCAATCCTTGGGGATCGGCCAGTCGGTGGATTTGATCATCGAATATTTTGTGCCCAATGCCACTCTCATTCCGACAGCGGCCACGTTCCTCGTGCAAGTGGTGGCCCCGCTACCGGCGCTTAATCCCGTAGGAACTATTGTCACGGGCATTTCAGTGGCGCGTCAGCCGGATCTCCATTACTCCGTTGACTTCTCCACCGTGTTGGGCTCCACGTATTTCATCCAATACAGCGCGGATGGATTGACCTGGAAGACGGCGCGGCCGGGGCTGGCCGGAACCGGCGGACGACTCGTTTGGCTCGACAATGGTCCGCCGAAGACTGACTCTGACTCTGCAGGCGTGGTGGAACGGTTCTACCGCGTTATTCGAACGACACCGTAGTTGCGATCCGGTGTGCGAAATACAAGCAACCATGACGATTATGAAAAACAACAGCTCGAACTCGACGGCCCTTTTAACCTCTTTGATTTGCCTGAGCGCGGTGCCCGGGCTGGTTGAAGCTGCTGATGCCAACGCGAAGGCGATGGCAGCACCCCAAAATTCGGCTGGACGATTTTATTTGAACGGCACGCTGGGGTTCAATATTTCCGCCAAATATAGCGGCTTTGGCGTTTTCCCGCAGCAGACCCTGAATGGCGTGGGCACGGCGACCGTCGGCAGCCGCGTTTATGATGATGGTTACAACATCGTTGAGGGTTTGGGTGCGCCGGATACCCGCACGTTCAAGTGGGGCTTTGCGGCCGACTCCCAGCTTGATGCGGCTCGCCCGGGGACGACCGCGATTTCGTTCAACAGTTCCACGGCCGCCGCCGTATTGGGAGGTTCGAGTGTCACTGGCGACCCGCAGCTTGGCTTCGAGATGGGCTATTTGCATCGCATGGGTGAATTGGGCAAGGGAAGCTGGGGGTTTATGGCCGGTTTCGGATACCTGAACGTTTCACTGGAAGACAACCGCACCTATACGGGCAATGTGACGCGGGACACCGACACCTTCGCAACCGCCCCGGCCGTGATTCCTCCGGCAGGATACGATGGCGTGGCGGCGGGTCCCTTTGGGCCGCGCATCGAAAACTTGCCGTCCGGTCCGCGGGTGACGACTATCATCGCCGGCGGTCTTACGTCCAGTGGTCCACGCGAAGTAAATGCTGATGTCTTTGCGTTGAAACTGGGGCCATATTACGAACTTCCCTTGTGCCAGCAGTTTTCAATTTCGTTGAGTGGTGGCTTGGTGCTAGCAGGTGTTTCAAGTCAATTTAAGTTTCAAGAGGCCAACAACATTGCGTCGATCAATGCGTTCGGCGCGGCGGCCGCCACACAGAGATTTGCCGGCACCAATGACAAAATGGACTTGTTGCCGGGTGGCTTTGTTGACCTGCGCGCCAACTACAATGTGACCGAACGTTGGAACATCTTTGCCGGCGGACAATTTCAATACTTGAGTTCGTTCCAACAGAGTGCCAGCGGCCGGACGGCCAAGCTCGACTTCGGCAAAACGCTACTGGTGCATTTCGGCGCGAGTTACTCCTTCTAGTTCGCGGTTTGTGTGGTGCGTTCTCAAAACTTGTGCGCTGACGAAGGGCGATTACAAGTGCGTTGGGATTGGTTTCACGCGCCTTTGTTTCCTGTTCGCACTCAGTCTTCTGTTCAGCAATGACGGAAGATCTGCATCCCAGAATATTCTGACCCTCAAGCACGCAAGCATGCTGGGCGGGGCAGGCAACGATCGCGTTGCTGCCACCGCAATTGTCAGCAGCAATGTCATCGTGGTCGGCGGCGCGTTTGAACAGACACTGGTTTTGGGGACGAATACCTTCCAGAGCGCCGGTCAACAGGATGGCTTCGTCGTGGTGCTCACCGACGGTCAGGTAGAGTGGGCGGTTCGCATTGGCGGCAGTGGATTGGATGGAGTGGAGGCGCTCTGCGTGGGCAGCAACGGGTCGATCTATGCCGCTGGCCGCTTCGCTGACACGATCACCGTGGGGGGAACGCAATTGACTGCCACGGCGGGTAGCGATGGGTTCCTGGCCGCCTTCAGCCGCACGGGAGAATTTCAGTGGATTCGTCAACTGTCCGGAAGCGGGGATGAATTCTTTTCCGCAGTCGTGACGAACGGCACCAAGGTGGTTGTGGTCGGCTCCTTCACTCAGGATGCCACTTTGGCGGGGCAGTCTTTTCCAGTATCGGGCGGGCAATCTCTTATCGTCGCCAGCTTCACGAGCACGGGAGATTTGGAATGGGCGCGAAGAGTCAGCAGCACCCAAAGCATTCAACCGGCCTGCGTGGCATTGACGAGCGGGGGCGACTTGGTGGTCGGTGGGCGTTTTTCCGGAACGATAACTTTTCCTTTGGTGTCACCCGTGGCCAGCGCCGGTGACTACGATGGTTTTGTCGCGCAATACCCCAGCAGTGGAACGTACGTCCGCCTAACGATTCTCAACGGTCCGGGCTTTGATGAAATAACCGATGCGAAAGGCATGGCCGATGGAAGCGTGATCGTGGCGGGAAATTTTGAGTCAGGAGCCGCGCTGGCGGGACAATTACTTCCGACTGGCGTGGCCGGGGGACTGCTCGCGGTGATTGATGCGAACGGGAACAGCTCGGTGGCGCGCGTCCTGCCCGCCATCACCACCCGGTCGCTCGCGATTGGGAAACGCGGAATCATTCACCTCGGCGGGATTTGCACGAATGATTTTTCCATCGGCACTCAGAATTTCACCGCGCCATCCGGCGTGCCATCAGCCTTCGTGTTGAGCGGCGCACTTTCCGGTCCAGTTTTGGGTGCGACAATTATCAGTGGGGTTGGCTTTGCTTATCTCTTCCGCATGGACGGCTTCGAAGATCAAATCGCGCTGGCGGGCTATGCTTTGGGTAATGTCACGGTGGATGGGCAGCCGATTTCTCTCCCACCCGCGCCGGCTGGGTATAATGGTTTTGTGGTCGAGTTATCTCCACCTTCCCTCGCGTTGAAGTTGACGCTTTCCGCGCCGCAAAACGCGCTCATGAGTTGGCCGCTCTATTACTACGATGCCACCCTCGAACGCACGGACAGCTTGCTGCAAAATCCTTGGACCACACTTTCACTTTCCCGTACGACCAATGCCAACCGTATCGAAGCAAACTCTGTGCTGACCGGTTCCAAGGGGTTTCATCGGTTGAAGTGGTAGTTCGGCAGTGGACAAGCCGTCAACCTTGGGCAAGAATTCAAACTGACCATGAAACCAGTCGCTCGCAGTATTATTCTGACCGCGCTGTCGCTCGGCATGCTTGCTGTGTCCGTCTCCGCAGCCTGACGCGACTTCACTTTTTCAGGCCAGGGGATGAGTTAGTCTGGGGCCAACAAAGAAAGGTAACCGACATGAAAGGCAAGCGGTATCCGACGGAAGACAAGATTCGGGTTCTGCGCGCAGCGGACCGTGGGGACAAGAGCATCCAGGACCTCTGCCGGGAGGCAAACCTCTCGGAAGTGAGTTTCCACCGGTGGAAGCGGCCGTTTGGGCACCTGGAGATCAACGAGGCCCGGCGGCTCAAGGAGTTGGAACGGGAGAACCGCGAACTCAAAGCGATGCTGGCGGAGTCGCTGCTCAAGAACCGGGTCTTGGAGGCCGTATGCGAAAAAAAACTCTGAGTCCGGCGGCCCGCCGGGCGGTGGCCCGGGCAGTGGTGAGGGTGGGGCTGTGTTCCCAGCGGGCAGCCTGCCGGATACTGCGGCTGGCGCGTTCGACCTACGGCTAGGGCGGGCGAGCGCCGACGCAGCGGGAAGAGCTTTTAAGGAAACGGCTGCGGGAACTCTCGGTGAAACATCCGCGCTACGGGTATCGGCGGATTGCGGCGGTGTTGCGGCGGGAAGGCTGGCCAGTGGGTAAGCGCCACATCCAACGGCTACGCCGAGCCGAGGGCTTGCGTGTGCCGCCCACGAAGCGCAAACAAATCCGACGTGGCCTTTCCACGGGCTTGCCGACGCGGGCGACGCAGCGCAATCACGTGTGGACCTGGGACTTCATTGCAGATGCGACCGTGCGGGGCGGGGCGTTGCGGATGCTGACCATCCTGGACGAGCACACGCGGGAGTGTCATGTGCTGCGTGCGGACCGGGCGCTGCGTTCACAGGACGTGCTGGAATGGTTGCCGAAAGCCATCCAGCAACCCGGAGCGCCGGAACATGTGCGCCGCGACAACGGCTCGGAGTTCATCGCCCGGATCGGGCAGCGCTGGCTCAAGGCCAATCAGATTAAGACCCTCTACATTGAGCCCGGGAGCCCGTGGCGGAACGGGTTCGTGGAGAGTTTCCACGGACGTTTCCGGGACGAGTGTTTGAACCGGGAACAACTAGGGACCCTGACGGAAGCGCGGGTGGTGATTGAGAACTATCGGCGCGACTACAACGAAGAGAGGCCGCCCAGTCGCTTGGGCTACGCGATCCCGGCGCAGTATGCGACGCGATTTTGTCCATCCCCGGCTCCGGTCGGGCTCCGCCCTCCCTCCACCGGGGATGGACAAGCAGAGAACAAACAACTAACCTCAAACCAGTCCTCGGACTAACTCTCCAAGTGGCCCAGAAATGTGAACCCGGTCAGAGCAACTGCTTTGGTTTGTTCACCGTTGCCAAAAACATGAGAGGTTTGCCGCCCGACACGTATTCTCCAACGATTTGACGTCTCGTAGGGCGGTATCTGTGACGCTGACAAAGCCG
>JBKJSC010000279.1:0-2585 GCA_046593035.1 Limisphaerales bacterium
GCGGGTTGATTAATCAGGGCCCGCACCAAGGCGACGCGCTGACGTTCACCCCCGGAGAGGCGACCGGGGAGTTGCTCCATTCGGGATTGCAAGCCGACACGTTGCAGCAGTTCGCGAGCCCGGGCCTCGACCGAACCGGTGATCGACCTTCCCTCTGCGAGGGCTGGAATCAAGACGTTTTCAAGCGCCGAGGCGTGCGGCAACAGGTGGTGTTGCTGAAATACAAAACCGACGGACCGATTTCGGAACTGAGCCAACTCAGGTTCGGAAAGCGAGGCTAAGTCACGACCGTCAAACCGCACCTGACCGCGGTCGGGTCGATCCAAGCCCCCCAGTAGATTCAGAATAGTGCTTTTGCCTGACCCACTGGGGCCGAGGATGGCGACACTCTCGGTGCGAAGAATGGTGAGTGAAGCGTCGCGAAGAATTACCAGGGGTACGCCGCCTTCGGAGGACGGGTAAGACTTGGTAACGGATTCCAGTTCAATCAACGGAGCGGCCGACATAGGGTGACTGTAGCCTGAAAATCACGAATGGTCAGGCGCTAAACGCGAGCGGGAATCAGATAGCACTTACAGCGACACTTTCCGGGAAACGGGGGGCTGGCTCGCGGGGACTCTCGCTCCACCGCCGCCAGGCGGCTCGGTGGAGCGAGAGTCCCCGCGAGAAAGAAGCAACCTTCGGATTGCTGGGTATGTGGTAAGGAACCTAAGTCGGGGGGCGCAGTCGTGGTTGGTGCAGCGTTACAGTAACTAGCTTGGTGCTTTGTGCCCGTGCGCGAGAATTGTACTGGGTGATGGTGTTGGGTATTTTGGTGAGGCTCTTTGGAGTCATCCCGTTTGATAGTGTTTTCCCTGTTCTTACCTCCCAGGCACCGATTGCGATTGTGTCAGCGTGAGCGCAACAAAATTATTAATCGTATGACCACCAGAGATTCGACTCCGAAGCCACGGTATCAACCCGCCCACCGCGATCTGCCGCCCGAAGCGTATGGAGCGATTGACGTTGGTAGTGAGCAAATCTTTGCGGCTATCAACGGATCCAAGGAGGTCAAGGTATTTACCACTATGACCGCAGGGGTCCGGGAATTGGCGACGTACTTCGTCGCTAAGGGCGTTCAATCCGTGGCCATCGAGGCCACGGGCAGCCTCTGGATTAGTATCTACGAACTCTTGGAGGAGGCCGGTCTAAAACTCATCATGGTCAATGGCGGCCATGTGAAGAACCTACCGGGTCGCAAGACCGATTTTCAGGACTGCCAATGGCTGGCCTATTTGCATGGTCAGGGTTTGCTCTCGCCCGGTTTTGTTCCCACCGCCCAAATCCGCTGCCTGCGTGATTACCACCGACTACGCCAAGACCACGTCACCATGGGAAGCGCACACATTCAACATATGCAGAAGGCACTTGACCGGATGAACCTGAAATTGCACTTGGTCTTCTCCCAAACCATCGGAGTGAACTGTCTGCGTTTGATTGAAGCGATTGTGAAGGGCGTCCGCGAGCCCGCGCTCTTGCTGGGCATGTGCGATGAGGATATCCATCGGCGTTTAAGCAAACAACTTCTCCAGGCTCTGGAAGGCAACTATTTGCCCGAACATGTCTTTGCCTTGGAGCAGGGCCTGGCCGGTTGGAAGTTTTATCAGCAACAGATTGTCGAGTGCGATCAACGTTTAGAGCAAGCTTTGGGACAAATTCGTAAAGACCGTCCAGAGGTGGCCAAGGCGGAGGAAAAGCCTAACCCGAACCGCGTGCGGGACGTGACCAAACGAGACCAGCCCCGCAAGAATGCACCAAGAATTGCGGACCTTAAGAACGCCATTGCCCAGGTCTACGGACAGGACGTGACCAAACTACCTGGCATTACCACCTATACCGCGACGCAGTTGCTGGCGGAGATTGGCTATGACTTGAGTGCCTGGCCGACGGTCAAGCAATTTGTGGCTTGGCTAGGTTTGGCGCCTGGGACCAAGAACAGTGGGAAACGGCGACGACGGCACTCCATGCCCCCGACCAAGGCGGGCCAAATTTTCAAGATGGCCTGTTTCGGTTTGACGCGTAGCAAATACTTGGCCCTCGGCGGTTTTCTCCGTCGGGTGCGAGGACGGCGGGGTCCGCAAGTCGCGATCAAGGCTGCGGCCAGGAAGTTGGCCGTCATGTTTTATAACGTACTTACCAAAGGTTGGGACTATGTGGAGAAGGGGCTGGACACCTATGAAAAAGAGTATCAAGAGCAAGTTCTCAAGCGTTTGAGTAAAGCCGCTCAAACTCATGGTTTTCAATTAGTTCCAACCCAACCCGTGGTAATGGTTCCTTGATAGGAAAGGTGCGGGTGTTTTTTGCAATTTTTCCGATCGCTGTCCGATTCCATTCGGACACTTACAAACTTGAGCGCGGCAGTGTAACCAAGAATAAAGTTGCCGGAATCTACAGTGCGGGATTCCCAATGTCGTTGATCCCTTTCGGCCCGAAATGCGCGGCCGCAAGGAGGAAATGTCGGTCATTGGAATAGACTTTTTGGAATCGTGCCGACTGGCACACGTAAGGTGCAAGACGTCAGCGGCCCACAGATAGGTGGACGCGGC
>JBKJSC010000286.1:0-22160 GCA_046593035.1 Limisphaerales bacterium
GCAAACCACATCCTAAACGTCGTAGCATAATGGCTACGATATTTATCAATCCGCCGCTGTAATTGACACTGTCAAGAAGGTGCTCCGCGTGACGCTTACCCTGCTCCGGCATCCCAACCGAATCATCGGCCGGGGAATAGAAGGCGTGTGACATGCCATGCTTTATGACTGGCGGCTGCGGCATCTTCGCCACCATCTCCGCCGGCTTGCTGACCGCCATCGGCATTTCTGCCGGTGCGTTCTTCAACCCATCGCACTGCGCGAGGTTGAAGACGTGATACAAACGAAGGAGCGGGATCTTCTGCGGCTCGCCCGTTTCCTTGTCCTCGATCTTCATCTGTTTCCAGAAGACAACCGGACACGACTTTTCTCCTTTCCGAATACTTCCGCCCAGCCGGTTGGCCTGACGGCAGGTGAGCCAGAATGGGGATTCGTAGCTCAGGGCAAGGAGCAGGAAGACATTGATGCCCCGATACGGCTTCTGCGTGACGAGATTCCGGGGCAGGCCGGTGGAAAGTTTCCACGGCTTGTGCCAGGGGACGGTGCCTTGTTCCAACAAGGCGACGATGCGTTCGGTGATACGGTCATACGATTTGCTATGCATAGATTTCTCCGGTGGTTGTTTGATTGTTGAAAGAACCCTGTGAACCCACCGTGAATCGTATGGCACCGCCCGATTCCGCCCAAGACGGGCAAACTTGCCGGCAGCGGCAATATGAAAAAAGAGCGACCCTGAATGGATCGCCCTCTGTGTTTGCGTCACCACGAACTGGCAACGGTTAATCCTCCTCCGCCTTGAATTTGAGTTGGGACACCCGGCATTCACCGGGTTCCACATCGACCCGCTGGCCGAGATAGACCGGCTGATACAGGGCGAGACTGTCCCGATGGGCGTGTAGGTAACGAATTTCCACAACCTTTCCAACCGGGGGGATGGCATGATTGGGCGGGATGGATACATTGCCGCAAGAAACCAGACTCCGCCCCCGGAACAGGCTCACCTCCACGCTGCGCTTGGTATTGACCTTGGTAACGACCGCCGACAGCGCGGCGACGAATTTGAATTTCAACTGCGGCCCGCCGCTGTTGGGCTTGCCCGGCACGTAGGGTGCATCCAGTCTTTTGAACACGATGCCTTCCCGGTTTTCCCGCCGCAACCGCCGCCACAGTTCCATCTTCTCTTGGGTCGTGAACGCGGTCTCGACCAGGCTGACGTGAGGGTGTGGCGAATGGGACAGCAGATCCACCAGACTCGCGAGCCGTATCCGATACGGCGATGGGCGCAAGTTTTCGCCGTTCAGTTCCAAGAGATCGAAGGCGTGATAAACATCGCCGATGGACTCGCCGTCGGGGACGAAACTGCCGGACAAGTGGCGGATCTCGTAGGCGACGGTCGCGGGCAGGCCCACCACCAATCCCTTCTTATTGATTCCCTCCAGGTGCTCGTCCTGCTTGCGAATCAGGAGATGCCGTCCGTCGAACTTTTCCTGCGCGCAATAGTCATCGTCGCGCAACAAGGCTTCCACGTCGGCTTCCTCCACCGGATTCAACAGTTGGGGCAAAATGCCCGAAACCTGTTTGTCGGTGTGCTGATACGGGGTGCCGTCCGCGCCTTCGGTATAGCCCTTGGCTTTCTTTTCGCCGACGAGTTTGGTGAAGATTTTCTGCGCGGCTTCATAATCCA
Source organism: Limisphaerales bacterium (assembly GCA_046593035.1). Classification (GTDB taxonomy): domain Bacteria; phylum Verrucomicrobiota; class Verrucomicrobiia; order Limisphaerales; family JAYTXL01; genus JAYTXL01. The sequence continues at coordinate 1,685 of JBKJSC010000286.1, forward strand.
CGGGTGAAGAAGTCTTCGTCCCGGTCGTGAGGGTTGCGCCCCGGCGCCCGTAAGCGAAGTTGACGACGAACCGGTTGCCGGCCGGTTCGATGGCGACCTGATAGATTTTGTCGGAGGAACCTTCCCGGTAATAGAGGGAGACTCGTTCGGATGTTTCGCTGACTGCCTTCATGTTTTTCCTTTTGGTTGGTTGTGTGTAAAGAACCCTGTGAACCCAGATGAAGCGTATGTCCCCGCCCGATTTCACCAAAGACCGGCAATCTTGTCGGGAGCGGCAATATGAAAAAAGAGCGACCCTGATTGGATCGCCCCTGTGTGCTGTCTCATGCCCGTTTCCGGTTAAGGACGGGAACGTCGGATTGCGGCGAGATTCGAAACAGTGCGGGCGGCGGTTGGAAACGAACCGGCCTGTCAAAGCGGGTCTTAAACTCCCGCACCGGACGGTTCATGATGACCACCGCCGAACAATCATTGACTCGGACCACGCGGCCAAGCCGGTCGTTGATACGGATGACATCCCCCGCATGAAGCCGGAACGGACGGGTGAAGGGCTGCCAGATGATGCCAAACTCGGTTTGGTTCGCATCAGTGAAGGCGGGCTTCTGGCGCGCTCGCGACTTCGTTGTGCTCACGGAACACCCTCCATCAGCGGCTCCCGTTCCCGCAGGGTTTGCAACACCTGATCAATCTCGTCGCCCGTGAGTGCCCAAGAGCGGTGCGGGAGTTCCGCCACCACCGTCCATTTGAAGCGGTGATGGAAGTTCAACGCCTCCCTGTCATTGCTGCAATGGTCGGTCAGGATGGCCAGGGCCAGTTGCGCCGGACCACTGCCGCCATAGCCCCACTCGAATCCCGTGGGACTGTGATTCCACAAGTCCCGCCGGGGATGGAGCCGGCGACCGTCCACGGTGACGATGACGGCAAAGCCTTCACGGCGTCCTTCATACCGCTTCACAGGACACCTCCCAGGAATTGTTGCACTTCCCCAGCGCTCAAGTGCTCCGGCTGCATCCCTTCTTTCTGGAACGCGTGAATTTTCACGAAGGCGAACCGGGAAAGGCGAACTGCGATGTCTTCACGCCCGGCCCGGCCGGCCTCATCCTCGTCAAGCATGATGATGACCTGGCTCCGGGAGTCGGTGTGCTTTCGGATCAACTCCTCCTGTGCGGCGGACAGCGTGCTGCCCATGAGGGCGACGACGCGCTTCACGCCCCACTGCCAGAGCTTCAGGCAACCGAAGAAGCCTTCAACAATCAGCAACGGGCCAGACTCCTTGCAGGCCCGGTCGAGGTTGAACAACTCCTGCGATTTGCGGAAGCCCGGTGGGAGCTTGTATTTCGGGGTGTCCTCGGCGGGTTCACCTGGCCAGCGTCCGGCGTAGGCGACCACCTTGCCTTCGACATTGTGAATCGGAATGGCAATGCGCCCGGCCATCATGCCTTTGGCGCAGAACCCAACCCCGAAGTCCACGAGGGTTTCCGGTGCGAGTCCGCGCTCGGTAAGGTAGGGATGCTGGCCGTCGAGGTGTTCCAACCGGAACTTGAGCGGCACGTTGGGCGTGCTGTCCTCCGGCTTGAATTTTTCTTTTGAAGCCGTGGGTGTTGGCGTGGGTCTGCTCTGTGGAGGCGCTGCCTTACGCGGCGGTTCGTCTTCTTCCTCCGGCGGTTTATCCGTCAGCGGAAGATTGAACCACTCGATGAGTTTCAACGCCGCCGCATGAACAGTGACCTTCTCTTTCTTCTCGACGAAATCGAGGACGTTGCCGCCATGTTTGCATTCGCTGAAGCAGTTCCAGACATTCTTGGTGAGACTGACCCGGAACTGGGTGGGATTGGTGCCGCCATGTAGCGGGCAGGGTCCGCTCAAGCTGTCACCACTGCGCTTGAACGTGTCGAGCAAGCCGTATCGGTCGAGCACTTGCTCCATCGAGACGGCGGCTTTGACCGCTTTGAAGTCAACATATTGGGATTTGGGCATGGGATACTCCTATGGGTTTGTGGGGAACTATGGCCGGTTCAGGAATTGAACCGGCTCCACGAAGAATCATATGCCCGCGAGCAACAACCGGACAGACGTGATAACTTGCCGCTGACAGCAAGAAATATCTAATCCAACAGGCTGCCGTTTTCGCCCGGCCTGCCGGTTTGCCAGATCGGGGCGAACAGGATGTCCGGGTTTTCCAGAACTGTCCGGTCAGCAAAGAGGAACAGGCCGTGCCCGCGCTTCAATTGCGAACAGGCTTCAACAAGTGACTTCACCCGCGCGGCGCTCTTCGTGACGGTGAGGACACGGAAGCGATGGATGCCAAAACGGTGATGGATGTCTTGTGACCAGGTGGCTTCGTAGGCGAGCAGTTTGCGGGCAAAGGAGGTTTGCGACAGGTTCCGACGCGTAACGGGCATGGTGCCCCGGTCGGCTTCAAGGAAGAAGCAGGCTCGCTCGTGGGTTCCATTCTCGCGAGTCACTTCCAAGGCGAACACGCGGTCGGGAACAACGCCGAGTTTCAAGCCGCCGTTAATGGTCACTTTCCAGCGAAACGGTTTGGGGTGAATCTGGTCGCCATGGATGAGCCGTATGCGGCCATTTTCCCGGCAGGCCAATTCAATCGCCACCATCACGTCAGAAACCAGAAGTGCGTGTTCCAGAAACATCCTGCCCACGGCACGGTTTTTCTCGCCCCAGCGGAGTGGGCGATGTCCCGGGTCAAGCTCTTGCTTCAGTAGCGCTTCAGCTTTGCTGCCCAGTCCATACACCATCCGGCGGGAACCGCCCTGCTGGTGGTAATAGTCGAGTTGGGCGCGGGGGCGTTCCAAATCTCCGTGATGGTAGAGCAACTGAAGTCGGCGCAAGAGCGGCTGGGCACTGCCGCCCACAAGTGCAATGAGGTGCGAGGAACGGAGAAAACGATGCCGGTGAACGAGCCGGATGACGGCACGGTCGCGTTTCGTCAGTTGTATCGGAGCGACCGTGGAAGCACGTTTGAAACGGGGAAGGCGGCACAATCTCATTCACTCACATTACTGCTTGGCGTGTCAAAGCGAAGGCATGTCAAGTTGCACATTTAGGCAAACAAATACGCCAGAACAGCTTGAATCTGTCGAACAGATCGGTGAGTATACGCGCATGCCGAACAGGGTAAATGTACTGGGAGATATACGTGCTGAACACGATAACAAAATGCTGGATCTCGCATTTTACGAAACCCCTGATTATCGAACTTTGATCGAATCGTCCGACAGGCCGATTATTGTCGGTCGTCGGGGAACAGGAAAGAGCGCCTTATGCAACCAGCTCAACAAGTTTTGGCAAAAGGCTTCAGACACCATCGTAAAGATAGTTATTCCTGAAGAGGATCAGGTTATTGGGATGCGGCCGTTGCTTGGCTTTTTTGGCACCACATATAATCACATTAAGGCGGCATCTCGCATTGCCTGGAGATATGGATTGCTTCTCGAGGCTGCAACTCACTTGATTGATCAGCGCAAGCTTTCGAGAGCTGATTCAAGTGATCTTGTCTACAACCACGTTCATGCATGGAGACAATTAAAGGGTGGAATGACAGCCAAGGTTAGAGAATTATTGCGCACTCACATTCAAAAAGGTGATACGGCTGAAAGCACGATTGCAGGGCTTGCTCAATCGTTGCAATTGCAAGAGTTACAAGAAGCCTTGGTGAAAATGCTCGCAAGAACCCGAAGCTCGACTGTATTCTTAATCGACCAGTTGGATGAAGGATTTGAACCAGATGAGGTTGGTGTAGGACTTGTTGGCGGGTTTATTCATGCCGCAGTGGATACAAACTCTCAAGTCACCGGTATTCAGGCATACATTTTTCTCCGTGATAACATCTTCAAGGCTCTAGCACAACTGGATCCTGACTATTCAAAGAATATTGAGGGGCGCTTTCTCAGATTGCATTGGGATGAACACCAACTATTCGACCTCGTGTGCGCCCGACTTCGAATTGCTTTCAGATTAGAGGCCGACGGGAATAGAAAAATATGGAATCGGTGCACCGCTGACGATTTACAGGAGAAAGCGGGCTTTGAACAATGTCTTCGCCTAACGCTATACCGTCCTCGCGATGTTCTTTCATTGTTGAATGAAGCGTTCTACAACGCACAGAAACAAGGGCGGACAACGCTAATTCTAAAGGATATCGAATCTACAGCTCGAGAAATATCGAATACGCGTCTTGAAGACCTTTACAAGGAATATGCAGCCATTATTCCTGTTCTGAAACCATTGACATCTGTGTTTCGTGGTAGAAATCCAGAGGTAACATACAAAGATGCTATCGAGGGGATCGAAGTGTTGTTCAACAATCAAAGCCTGGAAGCTACGTACCAAAGAGAGTTTGCAATCTTGGAAACGGCCAATGAAGGAATTCGCACCCTCTACAGTGTGGGATTTTTGGGTATCAAAGATTCCGCCAGCAGTGCTTTTGTGTTCTGTCATGACGGTCGTAGCCCCAACAAGCAGTTCCAACCGCAAGATCGCTTGTTGGTCCATCCATGTTATTGGATGGCACTAGACGCAACAAAGGCGGTCTTTGGTGCTGAGGAAACGGCTGACATTCATGACGAATATGAAGTAGAGGTGTTTTCAGAAGCGCCGCAAATTCGAAATCACCGTATAGGACAATTACTCGCAAATCTCGACAAGATGGCTGTCGGCGCTGACGGGGCGTCCGAATTCGAAGCGTGGTGTCTCAAAGCGATACGGATTTGCCTTTCTGGTCCACTTCGAAACATAGAGCTTCATCCCAATAAAGATGCCTCACAACGCCGAGACGTCGTCGCTTCGAATCAGAGTGAAAAGGGTGCCTGGAGGAGGGTTCTGGATGATTACGGTGCTCGACAAATTATTTTTGAAATAAAAAATAAATGTGGCATTGCCCCAGATGATTATCGGCAAATGCATTCGTACCTTCACGATGACTATGGGCGGATTGGTTTCATTGTAACACGAGACAAGAAAATAGAATTATATTCTGGACCGGAGCTTGAATGGACAAGGGAATTGTTTAATAAGCACCGAATAATTATTGTTAAACTAACGGGACACTTCTTCTACTCCTTACTCTCCAAACTTCGCAGTTGTAACAAACCTGAGCCGTGCGAACATGCGATCAATAAAATTCTTGATACCTATACGAGGATTTATTTAGGCAATGCCAAGGTTATAAAACCACCTGATGTGTGATGATTATAAACTAGGACGTGGAAAACATTTCGATTGCATGGAGTGCTAATCGTTCGTCGAATCGATTCGGCTTTGTAACGTACTCTCAGCATTCGCACATGGAATGTGGAAGGCCCCTCCATCAGAATCATCCGCCTTCAAAAAGCTTCGCTACCGCAAATTCAATTCCACAAAAGCGACAAAATCGTTGTCTTGGAATTCCTTCATCTCCTCCCAAACGGCCCGAAGAATTGGTGCTGCCAAAGACATACGTATGTCTTGTTGTAAGCCTGATAGGCTTACAAACATATCTTCCTTGATGGCCCGGTGAACGCTGTCCAAATGCAGGATGAGGAGTTGGGCAAACAACCGCTCGTTATTGGTCACCGGAGCGCGATCGAGATCCACTTCGCTTGCAAATACGCGCGCCAGTTCCGGGTGCGCATACATCTGCTTCCAGATGTCACGATGCTGTTGGCTGAAGACGATGAGGTTCGCGATTCTCCGGCCCTTGGCATCCGTCCGGATGGTATGCACTGTAAACAGGAGCCCGCAAATGATGCCGACGCTTTGAAGAAAATCCAACCAATGTTCCGCCACCCAATGCAATGCCTCCATTGCCCTGCATTATATCCCAGTCGGCTGGAATCTGCCAACCTAGCTACGCGTGGTCAGGGATGTCCCGCTTGATGGCAACGAGGAGATTCCGCGGCACTCGCACAATCCGCTCATCCGGCCCGCAGCCGGCCGTCGGGGGAAGGGAACCGATGGCCGCCTCGGTCATGTCGATGCCGATCACGGCAAAATCGCCATTGGCGAGTTCCCACACGTCCGGACATTTGTTAAACGCGATAGTTTGTGCGCCATTGGCGTGCGGGTCAGGACCGATGCGGCGGAGAAAGCGTAAATCAGGATCTATTTTCGTGGGTTGTGGAGTCGAATTTTTCGATATGTGCATCCCTTAAAATGTACCCCCCCCCCCCCCCACGGTGCGTCAATATATGAATTAGCCTCATTACCAAATGCTTACGCAAAACAGGCCTTTCAATTCATGGGATTTTCGGCTCCAAGTCATTCAAACCGACAAAAAGCGCCTTCACCATAATTGCAGGCCGTCGGGTGTTGGCGCGGGCGGGAAACAGGTCAGGGTTTGTGCCTGGCGACATGCCGGCACGTCCTTGTGCGGAAAATTAGGTCAACTTCAACTCCTCGGCCAGCATCTTGGGCGAAACGATCTTCACACCCTGAACCGTCTTGCCCCAAAACTTTCCAAAATCCTTTTCGTCACCCGTCAGAAGATGGGTGGCTTCCCCGGCAATGGCTCCGCCTAAAATCGGAACGTCCTTTAGGGCCAGTTCCACCTTCAAATCCGTCGTCAGTTGCGAAATGATCTCACATTGCTTAATCAGTCGTTCCAAGCCCTTCACTCCGTCAGGGAACTTTGCCGCCAGATTGCGCCGGGCTTCCTCAACCGCATACTCGTTGGTGACACATTCCGCCTGAGCGAGCAGCACCTCCAAAAACGTCCGCATCCGGCTGTGGGGTTGGGCGGCGGAAAAGAGAATGTTCGCGTCGAGAAAGACTCTCATTTCTTTTTCAGGCGATACCCGGAGAGCGCGTCCTCATTGTTCCGGCGAAATTCGGCCAGCCGTTTGGCGGAATACAATTCCACCGGGAAGGTGGCTCCGGCACGGAGCAGGATGCCATCGTCGGTTTCCTCGGCCACCACCTGGGCATTGGCGCTGACGCCCAGGCGCAAACGCATTTCCTTGGGCAAGGTCAGCGTACCACGCTCATTGATGTTGATTACTTTTGTCATGGATTCAGTATTTCATACTTTCAGCTTTAAGGCAAGCGGGTGGGTGGGGATAACCGGACATCATTGGTCGCCGGGGAACGGCGGAATCATGGACTTCATCCACCGATTCAACTTGTCCTCGATGACGGTCCGCGGCATGGCAAACCGTTCCCGTGACAGGGCGATGAGCTTGTCCTTTCGGCCAACCCGTTTTTCCAGTGGCGGCAACATCTTTGCCCGAAACGGTTCCCAGTTCGTGCCATCTTCCAAGAGTTTTACCACGGCCTCATACTGCCCAAGGTCGGCAAGGACAGTGGCCGGGAACGTGTTGCCAAACTCCTTGGCCATCACTTCCGCATCGGTGTAGCCGATACGAAACGCAATAAGCGTTCCAACGTTGCCAAACACCGCCTGCCGCACCGGCAAGGAAAGCTGGTCAATGTACTGATGCGACAGCGTCAGGCACAGACGATATTTCCGGGCTTCCGCCAGAATCGAAGCAAAAGCATCCGTTGAGAAATTCTGGAACTCGTCGATGAACAGGTAAAAATCACGGCGCTCCTGTTCCGGCTGGACGGAACGTCGCATGGCCGCCAACTGAAACTGCGTCACCAGCAAGGATCCAAGCAAGTTCGCCTTGTCGTGTCCAAGCTGGCCTTTGGACAGGTTGGCGATGAACAACCGCCCGTGGTCCATCACGAACGGAATGTTCACCTTGGCTTTGACCTGGCCCAGAATGTTGCGAACCACCGGGTTCAAAAGAAACTGGCCGAGCTTGTTCTGGATCGGTGCGATGGCCTCGCGTTTGAACCGCTCGTCGTAGTTGGCATATTCCTCTGCCCAAAACGCCCGAATGAACGGGTCTTTGATCTGCCGGATCACCTTGGCCCGGTAGGCGTCATCGGTGAGCAGGCGATTGACGCCCAAAAGGGTGGCGTTCCGGCAGTCCAAGAGGGCGGACACGGCATTGTAGAGAATGTATTCCAGACGCGGCCCCCAGGAATCGCGCCAGATTCCCTTAAACGCGCTCACAATGCCGGAAGCAACCAAGTGTCTCTCATCCGGGGCTACGTTCCCAATCACATTTAACCCAATCGGAAATTCCAAATCGCCCGGATTGAAATATACCAGGTGATCCGCCCGGCGCGGGGGAATGTGGTGCAACAATTCCTCGGCCAAGTCCCCGTGCGGATCAATCACCCCCACTCCGTGTCCCAAGGCAATGTGCTGGAGAATCAGATTCCGCAGCAAAGTCGTTTTGCCAGATCCAGTCTTGCCGATGATGTATAAATGCTGCCGCTGGTCAATGGCAGCCATGCCGAAAAGCTGGGATGCACCCCAGCCGTGACGTTCGCCGATTGTGATGTGTGGTTCTTCGTTCATGGTGCCAAAACCAGCCGCCACCCCTGCCATTGAGAAAATCCCGGTTGGGTTGGACCTCCTGCAATGGTTTGGCTTTACGCCAAACGCCGGCAAATCAGCTTGGGGCAAGCCGACGAGATAATGGCGGCTGGTTTTGGAATCCGAACGGGACCGCCATCATAGCATCCACGCAAATAATGGACGCGCCAGTGGGCGCGACTGAATTCAAACAGCCCCATTCGGGGCGACGCTTTATCCCATACCCCGTTCAATTTGCGGTGTCTTGACCGGAATTGTCGTGGCGCTTTCCACCCGTCGTCCTCCGCGATTCTTCGCGAGCCGGTCACGTCAGTGAACGTGTCCTTCTGCGCGGTAGCGCCCTCTTAAAACCAGTCCCCCCAACGTGTCGGCGGATAAGGGCGATAGCCCGTGCCGGCCGACTTATCGCTTTAGGGTAAAGGACAACGGTTAGTTGGACTGCACCCGGCTAGCCCCGATGGGGATAAAGCGATAAGTCGGGCGGTAGCCGACGACACGTTGGGGGAGCAAGTAGCCGGCGGTTAAGCCGTGGAAGTCAATAGTGATGGGCGCAAGCCCCTACATACCATGTATGTAGGTCGTGGGATTGAAGAATTACGCGATGCGGCAAGAACAAGTCGAAGCAAGCAAGGATCGCTGAACCGTCCAAAGTCAGCGATAGCTGGATGGAAGAAACAGCGCGACTACTTTGGCGTAATTCGGATCGGAAAATGCCGGCAATTTGGTTGCCTGCACCAGATACGTTCTGGGTTTTCCGTTTATCCACCATGTTTCCTTTGCTGGCTGAGTCGTCTCAAGTGGTGTTCGGTAACATTGAAGTACGACCGAGTCGCTTGGTGGGGTTGTGCCGGGAGTAAGGTAGCCTTTGAACTCATCGCTCTTCTTCGAGTATTGCACCGACAAGCAGTTATTGCGGTAGGGCGGTTGTTTCTGATCTGTGAAGAAAGCGGCTGCGCAAGAGATTCCATCGACGAGTTCCACAAAGCGGTGGGTGGTTGCGTCAATCGACGCTTCGTAACGCCTCCGTAACGAATGAATCACGTCAAAGTCGAACTTGCCGTGGCCGGCCAAGTCCGCTGTAAAATCTTCAAACGGCAAGAGCATCTCTGCCGCACCTGCGTCACAGAGCGACTCAAACTCCTTCTCGAGGTCTTTGAGCTTTGCGTCCGGCCTGTGGCGTCTGGGGAGAAATTCGCAAAAATCCGGGAAGAGGGTGTGAGCCAGTTCGTGAAAAATGGTGAACCGTTGCCGTTCTGGAAACGCATTACTTCGATACTCGATCCAAAGCTTTCCATCGGGATACGGCAGGATACGACCGTCCCCGCCAATATCGTGATGCACCTCTTTGCACCTGATGTCAAAAAGGCTCGCGAAGATTTTGGGGCAAAACGGGGGACCTTGCCATCCGCAGGCCTTGGCGTTGGCCACCTGCGCTCGCGCCAACCGTTGTATCAAAGGCTTTGCTTTGCGCTCTTTGTGTGAAGCAAGAAGTGCCTCAATCGACTCGTGATGTTTGGCAACTCCGGCCTTTTGCCCACCTGTGTTGTGCATACCCCGGAAGTTGCCAGAGGCGGTTCATTTTTTGAAGCTATTCTCGATGCTCTGGTACAAAAACTTCCAGTGCTCCAAGTTTTCAGCTTTCCCTGCCTTGCGGTTTCGCAGCAGGTAAAGAGCGTTGAGGATGTCTTTGTCCGGTTGTTTGCCGTGCTCGTTGAGATCAGCGATCAGTTCTTTCTGCCAACTGGGTTGTTTTTCCGGAATAAGACGCTTTACCTGGGCCTGCTCAGTTTCCAGAAGGTCTGACAACGTGACGTCGAGAGCTTCGGCAATTTTGTAAAGGGTGGCCAGAGAAGGGTTGCCATCTTCATCGTTCTCAAGTTTCGAGAGGAGTCCCTTGGACAGTCCCGCCCGCTCCGCAAGCGCAGGCAGCGTGATCTGCATTTCGGTCCGCAGAGAGCGGACTCGCCCGCCGATGTTTACCATAGGAAACTTTTAGGGCCGCAAGTTCAAAAAGGCAAACTTTTTCCTTGAAAGGTTTCGTAAAGTGAACCAGATTGCGCCTGACGGTAAATGCAGTGAACCGCTTTTTGGCGGTTGTCGCTGACCTGCCAAGCGGGTCTCGATCCGGCATGGCACTCTGAATCTCTCGGGTTTGGCCCAATCTGAGAGAGAACAATAACCGGGCCTTGCCGTAAAATCGGCGGAAAGTAGGTAGTGCCAACATGAACCAAGAACATCACGAGGACAAGGATGATAAGCACAAGGTCGGAATCACGATCAATGGACACAAATTCCATGTTCACCCCGGCAATCACCTGGTGTCGGAATTGAAGAAGCTTCCGCACCCGCACATTCCCCCAGAGGAGACTCTCTGCATCATCGTGGACGGAGAGCCCAAACCGCTGAAAGATCACGATCACGTCCATATCAAGGGGGGTGAGGTGTTCGCCAGCAACTGTCCGAGTGGTGGGGCGAGTTGAGCGTATGTTTGTCGAAGATCAAATCGACGCGCTGAAGTCGGTGTATCCAACGCTCGGGACCGCAGAAGAGGGGAGTTTCAAGTTTATCCTCATCGAGGGCTTGAAACTCCCCGAAGGCTGCGAGCCAAGAACCATCAACGGCCTCCTGTGCCCAACGGAGCGAGACGGGTATCCCTCGCGGCTGTTCCTCTCAGCAAAGATTGCGCATCGCGGACCAGGACAGAACTGGAACCCCGCAAACGGCAGCACGATCCTCGGCCAGAACTGGTGGGCGGTTTCGTGGAAGACAACCCGATCAAATCAAACACTGTTGGAAATGGTGCTGGACCACCTCGGAGCATTTCGCACATGAAAACCATCGTCAAAATTCCGCGCAAATTGCTGTTCGCGGCGTTGGATGACTTGCAGAGAACTCATCCGTTTGCTGGGGAAAGGCTCGGGTTCTTCTCCTTCCGGCAGTCCCTTCATACTCTGACTCCAATCCTGCTGTGCTACGACTACCACCCGATTCCCGATGAACAGTACGTCAGAGACAGGACGTGTGGAGGCAGGATCGGTGGTGATGCAATCCGCGCGGCTATGGGCCGGGCTTACCGCGAACAAGCAGGGCAATTGTGGGTTCACATGCATGGCCGGCAAGGCGACCCGGGCGGCAGTTCACAAGACAGGCTCGATGGTCCGAAAGTCGCACAAAGCATGTTGAACGCACAACCAAAGGCCCTTCAGGGGTGGGCGGTAATTTCGGAAGGCGGGATTTTTGGTGAAGCACTCGAGATGGATGGTTCAGTCCGTGCCTTGACAGAGCTGTCGGTGGTGGGATGGCCTATGAGTAGTTCGCGGTGGCGCAAAAAGGAGTCTGCCTTCAAGCCCATATTTAGGAGTTGGAATACTAAGAAAAAGGACAATGTTCGTTATGATCGACAGTCCTTCTTGGGACCGCACTCGCAAGAAGTCATCTCAAATGCTAAGGTCGGCATTATCGGTCTTGGCGGCGGAGGCTCCCACATCAATCAGCAACTTGCTCATCTGGGCTTCCAAAAGATTGCTCTGTGTGACTTGGATCGAATCGAGGCGACGAACTTGAACCGCGTGGTCGGTGCCACACTTCAAGATGTCCGACAAAAGCGCCACAAGACCGAAATTGCCGGACGACTTTTCAAAACACTTCAGCCAGGAGCGGAGGTCGATGACACTCCCAATACTTGGCAAAATAAGCGCGATACTCTGAGGGATTCCGACCTGATTTTCGGTTGTGTTGATTCGTTCTCGACGCGGCGGGATTTGGAAGCGTTCTGCCGCTCTTTGATGATTCCTTACATTGACATCGGCATGACAGTGCTACATCCGGAAGGCGCTCCTCCAGAAATTTGCGGCCAGACGATTCTTTCCATGCCAGGCGAACTTTGTATGCACTGCCATCAATTCTTCACACCGGAAAACCTGGCTCGCGAGGCCGAGGATTACAACGCCGGTCCGCAGCCTCAAGTAGTCTGGTCAAACGGTGTGCTCGCATCCAACGCTGTCGGATATGCGATTGGCTTGCTCACTGGATGGTCAGGAAGCAAACCACCGAACTGGCGTGTGGATTACAAGGGCAGTCAAATTCTTCTCAGGGGATCGTGTCTGGTTGAGGCGCTTCAATCCAGCTCATGCACGCACTATCCACTGTCGCAAATGGGCGACGCGATTTTCAGGAAGTTGTAACTGACTTGGCAGCCTGTTTCAAGTTGGTAGCACTTGCCTACGTCGGCAAGTTTCGGCGTCTTCTTGAAAATATTCCCCTGGACTATCCTGTGGACATGAGAAAAATACAAAACACAGGAAAGCGGAATTCCTGGCACAATCGGTCATTCCGCAGGTGGGTCAAGCAGTTGTTCTCCAGTTGGATAAAACGCCAAATCGACGATCACAAGACGGAGCGTGGAAAGGTTTTGCGGAACCTCCAAGAGATAAAAGATTCAATTGATATTATCGCGCGGGAGATCGCCCGACAAGCCAAGCGTGGGAAAAAGTAAAGTCACGAATCACCGTTTGCCAGGAAATCCAAATTCACTTTTGAAGTGAGCGTAAATCAGTGCGGCGGCCCGTTCCGCTTGCACCCCATAGGTTCTAACATCGTCCCGGTCTCCCCGCAGGTAAGGACGTACGAAGCCGGATGGCACTTTTCGTCCTTGTGTCACCTTGGTTTTTTCCGGTTCGATTGGCGACGCCACCGGTTTTCCAGGGAGCAGCGTATTTTCCAGGATGAAGAACGGTTTTCTGGCTTCAATTATCAGTTTTTTGTCCTTTAAGATCAGGTTCGAGCCGATGGTCGCCAAAATCTCTTTCTTGGCCTTGGGATCGCCCTCGGCGAAGCGCTTCTGCACCGTGCACGCGAATTCAAAGGTCTGTTCAGAGAGCTTCAACCACTGTTCCACCCGGTGTCCGGTATCGTTCAGTAACTCCTCCAAGGCCGACTTCTCCTTGAGCAAAGACACCCGCTGTCGCCCATATTCTTCGTCAGACAGGAGGCTCCCATCGGTGTTGCCGGATGACGTTTTCAACTTCACGAGGTTGTCAATCCGCCGCAAGCACTCCTGATAGGCCTTCTGTTGGGACTGGATGATGTCGTTTCGTGCTGCGCTTTCCGTTGCGTTCAATTCATGCAAATATTTGATCGCATAGTCCTTGAACCGCCCGGAAATGCTGATCCGCGCCAGACGCTCGTTGATCTGCTTTTCCATTTCTCGACCACTCACACATTTTTGCCGACAGACCGGGCGCTTGCTTTTGGAGCAATGGTAATACGTGTAGTGGAGAAAGAGCGGGTTCGTCATTTTCTCAATCGGCGTCTCACAACGCGGACAGGCATCACGCTTGCGGTAGGCAAACTTGAACCGGCATTTGCCGCACATGACTTGGTGCTTTTCCTCGGCGGTCACCATCTGATTGCAATCTCCGCAACGGATCAAGCCGGTGAAGGCAAACTCAGGGTGCGATTGAGACCGGGGATTCCCGTTCCGGCCGAGAAGCAATTGCACCCGGTCATATTCCGCCTCGGTGATCATCGGCTCGTGTTTGCCATGGTGGAGCTGACCGCTGCCTTTCGGATGCTCAAACCAGCCGTAGTAAAACGATCGGTTGAAGATTTGGTAAATGGAACTTCGGGAAATGGGTTTGCCCCCTTGCCGGCGCGTCAGTCGCGTGCGAAAACCCCATTCGTTGTTGGCGATGTCCAAAATTCGGGGCGGGGTGTAGAGGCCAGTCAGCATCAAATCCCACATGCGCCGGATCAACGGAAATCGCTCCGGGTCTTTGACGAGCGTGTTTTCGCCCGTCTGCCGGTTCGTGTGGTTCAGGTAGCCCGGTGGGGCGACCCCGTGATACCAGCCGTTTTCGATTTTGGTCTTTAGCCCCCGCTTCACGTTCTTGCTCAAATCATCCACATACTTTTGGGCCATGCCGAATTCGATATACATGAGAATGATATTGTCATCCTCGCGGGCATAACTTTGAGCCGGGGTCATCACCCGGATGCCGTGCTGTTTGATGGCCCAGATGATGGAACCGCCGTCCACCGGGTTGCGTGCCAGACGATCCAGTTTCCAGCAGATGATGCCGGCGGCTTCACCCCGGTAGAGCCGTTGCATCATTTGATTGAAGACCGGGCGTCCCGGGTCTTTGGCCGATTTCGATTCGGTCAATATTTCCGCCACGGGCAGATTGAGCTTCGCAGCCACCTGCTCCAACTCGCGGGTTTGAGATTCAATGGAAAGAACCTGCCGGTCTTCGGCTTCGGATGATTTGCGGCAGTAAATGAAATATCCTGGCATTGAAGTGTGATTACGTGGGCGACCTTTCCTCGGGGTTACTCAATGCTAACGTACCCATACGGTACGTCAACGGGACCACCGATGAGTTCTGATTACTCCTTGGACAGAATCCCAAAGAAGCGCAGCAGACGGAGGGCAATCTCCTGGACTTCGTCGTCGGTCAGGGTCTGACCAAATTCCTCCTGATAGATGACTTTGAATTCCTCGATGGCCTCGCGACTCAATTGTTGTGGTGTGTTCATGCCCTCCACTTTACCGGTGCATCCATGTCGGACAAAGGAGGGCAATCTTGCCCAAGCTGGCAAGGTTGACAGAAAGCCGTATTTGTGCTTTAATACACGCGTTCTCACCGAGCCAGACTGGCCCGGTGTTTTTAATAAAACTTGCCAGTTCCGGCAAGATTACCCGTCTTCGATATTTGCCCCGCGCCGTCTATTCTGTGGCTCTGAACTCAATCGGGAGTTCGTTCACTTTGCCCCTATGATTTCGTCTCCCCTCACCAACTATTTACGCACCCATCGAAAACGCCTGGCGCTTTCGCAAGACGAAGTGGCTTTCCTGTTGGGCTTCCGTGGCGGGAGCAAGGGATCCAAGGTGTGCCGCGACGAACAGTTCACCCGCGAGCCAAGCCTGACGACCGCATTGGCGTATGAAGCGATCTATCAACGACCAGTCCGTGAACTCTTTGCCGGCCTGTACCAAAAGACAGAACAGGAGGTGGCGGAGCGGGCTAAAGTCCTCACCTACCGCAAAGTGCCCAAGCCCAACCGGCAGACCGCCTGCAAAAGTCAGGTGTTGGCGGGTCTGGCCGCTCGGCAATCCAAGCCACCTCGTCATCCATCGCAATCATGAAGAATATCCAGAAACAATTTCGTATTTTAGCTATTGCACCTTCGGCCCGGGGGTTCGGTTACGCCGTGCTTGAAGGGGAAGGCACGCTCGTGGATTGGGCCGTCAAGTCCGTGAAGGGTGACAAGAACCGGCGGTGCCTTGTGAAAGTGAAAAAACTCCTGACCCATTACCAACCTGATTTGCTCGTTCTTGAAGACCCAACGAATCGTCGCTCGATCCGTATCCGGGATTTGAATTCACTGATCACAAACACGGCAGCGCAACACCAGGTCAAGGTGCGTTTGATCACCCGTGAGCGGGTGTATCGCGCCTTTGCATTGGGGGAACAGGGAACCAAGCACGCGCTGGCCGAAATCATCGCCCAGCGTTTCCCGCAAGAACTGGGTGGCCGTCTGCCGTCCAAGCGTCGGTTGTGGATGAGCGAGGATTATCGGATGGGCATCTTTGATGCCGTAGCCCTCGGCCTTGCTGCGGTGCTTTTGAAACAGCAGCGAACGAAGTGGAAGTCGGAGGGAGATTCCAAGCCCTGAGTTTCAAAGCTTTCATTGCGGCCACTTGCTTTCAAAAGCACCACCAAACACCAGCCATTTCAGGGGCTGGTGTTTTTGTGCGTCCGACTGGGAGCCGTGCGGATCGCACCCTTGGTGTTCTGCCGGAAAATGGATTTTCCCAATGCGTACAGAACGCGGTTTCATCGGGGATTTTGCAGACTTCAAGCCGGGCCTCATGTAAAACATGATCCCCGATCATGCGAAACATGAGGCCTCAATCATGTAAAACATGAGACCAAAATCATGTCGCCACACGATAGACAGCTAGCCGGTGATTTGAGAACATCGGGGCGTGACCACAATTGGCGACCACCGTGAAGGGGACTGGTTGAGGAACTGGACTTGGCAGTCCGGCTCCCCCCACTGACCACGGGTCGCAAGTGGTTTGTAAGGAGGCCAATCATGCAAATCAGATTCTCACTGGTGGATGATGACCCGGACGTGTTGAACGCGTTCAAGCTGGGACTTCAATCGGTGCCAGGCTTCACCTGTGTTGGCTGCTATGCCAGTGGCGCGGAAGCCCTGGCCGGAATTCCCCGTGTTCCCGGCGACGTGGTGCTGATGGATGTCCGGATGCCCGGCATGAGCGGCATCGAATGCACGCGCCGGCTCAAAACCGTGCTCCCGAAATTGCCCATCCTCATGCTGACGGGCTGCGCCGATGACGCCACCGTTCACCAGGCCTTGACGGCGGGTGCGTCAGGATATTTGACCAAGCCAGCCACGCCGCGCGCGTGCGCGCGGGCGATGCGCGCGGCATTGAAAGGTCGCGCCCCCTTGTGCTGGAAAGCGGGCCGGGCCTTGGTGCGAGGGCTGCAAGGTGCCGCCACCAACGGGACGGGTGATGGCTTGAGCACGCGCGAGCGTGAGTTGATGACGTGCCTGTTCCAACAGCTCGCCGACAAGGAAATCGCCCGGCAAATGGGGGTTGCACCGGGCACGGTGCATACCCATCTGCACCGGATATTTTACAAACTGAAGGTCACGAATCGGGCCGACGCGGTGGGCACCTATCTGGGCGGAAGGCCCGGTTGCTGATAAATGGACGGGAGAAATCTGACCGTGAAATTGGGTTGTTTTGCCTTATATCCAGAGGTCCGGTGTATACCATCGTTATACCTTTTTTGTTTTTGCTTTTCTCCCGTACGAGGCGAATCATCTTCCCCACGCATCACAGGACGCCAATGAAAAAACTGGAACTTTTTTCGTGTGCCACAACTCTCCCGGCTCCGGCCGCATCGGGGCAGCCGGGGAAAACCGTGGCGTGGCCCAAGGAAAGCCTGGGAGGCCGGGGAGCATCAATTATGAATATGCGATCAGCCATTCTCGCACGGGGAGGACGCCTGGCGGCCTCGGCACTGCTTTTACTTTTTCTTTCCCACGCCCCGCCGCTGCGCGCGCAGAGCTATCTCAATCTGAACTTCGGCAGCGGCACCAAGACCGGCGTGGCCGCGACCGGCAGCGGGACCAACGATTTGTGGAACATCATCCCCGCCGCGACCAATGTGGCTTCGACCTACACCTACTCCAGCGGCAACCCCACGGTGGCCACGATCACCTGGGGCACGACCACCAATCTGGTCTGGGCGGACAACAGCGCCTCCATGGTCTCGGTCACGATCACCAACCTTACGACCCTCTACCACAACGGCAGCAGCGATGCGATGTTCGACAGCTACCTGGGCAGCGCGAAGGTGCTGGTGTCGGATTACAACCCATTCACCTTCCAACAAATCACGAGCAACGCCAATCCCCGGGTGGTGATCACCAACCTGCCGGCCAGCACGTACGAGTTTTACATTTACGGTTCGGGTGCGAGCCAAGGCGACAACGAAGGCTACTCGATCCAGATTGGCACCAACGCCGCTACTGCGGTGCAATGGACGACGCGGCCCTACGCGCTCTCCACGAACTGGCAGCAGGACACGCAGTATGTGAAGTTCACCAACCAGGTGGTGGCGGCCAACGAGACGGTGACGATCAGTTTGTCGGGCAACGGCCAAAACCATCATCTGATCAACGGGCTGCAAATTGTGAATCTCATCCTGCCGCCGCCGGCCGTGCGGCTGACGAGTCCGGCGACGAACAGCCCGTTCATGTCGCTGGCCACGGTGCTGCTCACCGCCGAGGCGACCAACAACAACGGCACCGTGGCCTCGGTGACGTTCTTCCAGGGAACGAACCAACTGGCGACCGTGACGAACATGCCCTACACGTTCACCTGGAACAATGTGGTGGCCGGCACCTACACGGTGACGGCGCTGGCCACGGACACGCGGGGAACGAATGCTGTTTCTGCGCCGCTGACCATCACGGTTGACCCCTACTACCTGTTGACCGATCTGGGACTGGCCTACGTTTCCGGGCTTAACAATTTTGGCCAGGTGATTGGGAACAGCACTTCGACCAACGGGCCGGGCGCATTCCTGTGGACGCCCGACGCCGTGAACGGAGCCAGCGGTTCGGCGATCAGCCTGTTGAACCTGTTGGACGCCACAAATTCATGGCGTCGTTATGGCGGAGCGCAGGCGCTCAACAATGCGGGGAGCCTGGCGGGTGGTTTTGAGGACGATTACATGGATACGCCCAACAACATTTACCCCATCTATCGCGCCGTGGCCTTGTGGAAGCATCTGCCGGGCGAAGCCTGGTCGCACCTGGGAACGAACACGGCGGAATATTACGGAACATTTTACGAGGATTATTTCCGTACCAATTATTGGGAACGCGGCTCGACGAACTATGTTGCGGCGTGGCTGACGCCGGGACGGGAGCGGGAGTACATCAACGTGCAACTCATGGGGGTCCAGGCAACGGCGATGAACGACGCCAACGCGGTGGTGCTGAACTATTGGGATCAGAGCACCTATCCTCCCCGGCAGTACACCGTCCTCAAAGATGGCAGCACCCGTTATCACGCCGGCAATTTTGGAAACATCGGCTCCTTCAATTACAACACCAACCGCACCATCTACACGAATTATCCGGGCCAGCAATCGCTCCGGTACAACCCGGATGTGGATCATATCAATGTGGTCACCAACCCGGCGAACGTGCAAACCTTCGGGTACGGCATCAACAGTTACGGTCAGGTGGTGGGCCGGTCCGGCGTGTTGGCCACCAACAATCCCAGCCTGATGAGCATCTGGGGCTTTGCTCCCTATCATCGCGCCTTTTTGTGGAGTTCCAATTATGGGATGGCTGACCTGGGCACGCTGATTTCCACGAACAGCACCTCCACGAACGAGTTTAGCGAGGCCCGGGGCATCAACCGTTATGGCCAGGTGGTGGGGTTGTCCAGCACCACCAGCGGCAAGAACCATGGTTTCCGCTGGGTGCCCTCGGTCAACAATGGAACCAACGGGACCATGGTGGATCTGGGCACGCTGCCCGGCTACGAGACGAGCGAAGTCAACGCCATCAATTCCAATCCCCTTTTGTTTCAAATGGTGGGCACGTCCTCCACGAACAATGGGGGAGTCACAGACCGGCGGGCGTTCATTTACGATGACCAGCACGGCCTGCGCGATTTGAACCAGTTGATCCTGGCCGCGCCCGGCTGGCATCTGGGCGAAGCCAAGGCCATCAACGACTCCGGGCAGATTCTTGTTCATGCCCATGATGAAGCCGGTGGGCTGATCCGCGCCTATCTGCTGTCTCCCGCTCCCAATTCCGCGATCACCGCAATCCTGACCAGCCCGACCAACTATGCGGAATTCCACCTGCCGGCGGTTGGCGTTTTGACCAACCTCCTTCTGACCGCCACCGCGAGTTCGACCAAAGGCGTCATCACCAACGTTTCGTTTTACAACGGGCTGGGCTTTGACAACTTGATCGGAACCGTCACCAGCGGCACGAACGATTCGTACCGGCTGATTTGGAACAATGTCGGTGCCGGCGTTTACAACTTGACCGGTCTGGCCGCCGACAATATGGGAGGAATCGCCTACTTGAAACCGATCACCCTGGTGGTGCATCCCCCCACCAACCGGCCTCCCGTGGTCACCGCCGGAACCAATCAAACCATCACGCTGCCCGCCGCCGCGAACCTGTCCGGGTCGGTCACCGATGACGGTTTGCCTTCGGGCTATTTGTTGAGCACCTGGAGCCTGGTCAGCGGGCCGGGGACCGTCACGGTGGGCGATCTCAATGCGCCCGCCACCACGGCCAGTTTCAGTGTGGCGGGCGTGTATGTGCTGCGGTTGACCGCCACGGATAATCAGTTGACGGCGAGCGCCGACGTCACGATCACCGTCAATCCACCCGTTCCGATTCTGTCGGTGGTGTTGACCAGCCCCACGAACAACTCCGTGTTTCAGGCAGTGGCCAACATAACTTTGACAGCGGCGGCGACGGACATCAACGGTACCGTAACCGGAGTCAGCCTGTACCAAGGCA
>JBKJSC010000269.1:0-6706 GCA_046593035.1 Limisphaerales bacterium
GCCGGAGCACACTTGCTCGTAAGTCGGATTCTTCACGGTGCCGCCGGTGTAACCCACCGTTGTTTCGAGCACGCCGGGAATTTTACGCAGAATTTCCTCCATGCCCCAGAAACAGCCGCCCGCCAGAATCGCCGTCTCGCGTTTCGCCGTGGCCGAAGATTTTTCTGCCGCCGTCGAACCCGCGCCCGCTTTGAGCAAACCCGCCTTCACGAAGGGTTCCAGCAATTTGCCATAGCCGGCCTTCTCCATTTCCGTAACCGGGATGAACCGCAGTGACGCCGAATTGATGCAATACCGCATCCGCGTCGGCCCCGGCCCGTCGTTGAAGACATGGCCAAGATGCGAGTCGGCCTGCTTGGACCGCACTTCCGTCCGCACCATGCCGTATTCGGTGTCCTGCTTCTCGGCGATGCCGGCGCCCACGACGGGACGCGTGAAGCTGGGCCAGCCCGTGCCGGAATCAAACTTGTCCAGCGAACTGAAGAGCGGCTCGCCGGAAACCACATCGACGTAAAGGCCCGGCTGGTGGTTGTCCCAATACGCGTTGCGAAAGGGCGGCTCGGTGCCGCACTGCTGCGTGACCGCGAATTGTTCGGGGGACAATTGCTGTTGCAACTGCGCCGGATCAGGTTTCTTAAAATCACTCATGGTATTTGGTTGCTGGGTTGAATGGGTCTTCAACTGTTCACGACCGCTGCTGCGCGCCAACGCGACGATGCCTGCCGCCACCAACACGACGGCGGCGATGCTCAGGAGTTTGACCGGTTGCATGATCGGCACACTCTACAACCAATATCCGGTGCGTCCAAAAGATTCCAAAGGCAAAACCATCTGCCCTGCCTTGCCACTTCGTTGTGCTTGCTCTGATTATTCCAGTCTGAGAGCTTCGGATTGATTTCATGATACCTCAGTCGCCTTTCGATACTCTCACGCGCCGGGATTTCGTGCGCGCTTCTTCCGCGCTCGCCGCCTCCGCACTGGCCGGCGGGCTTTCCAACACGTCGTACGCGGCGGATGCGACTGCGTCGCCTTTGGCCAAATCCGTTGCCACTCTCCATCCCTTCCTCACACCCGCCGACAAATTTCGGGACGTGTCCCGCGGCACCCCCATCCCGCACACAATTAAGGGCGACGCGCTCGTTCAGGCCCGGCTCACGCCGGAGACTTGGCAGTTGGAAATCACCGCCGACGAGACACCGAATCCGGCGATCAAGGAATCGGCTGGCCTCGGCAAATCTCTCACAATCGCCGACGGCACCGCACTGAATTTGGCCACGTTGCTGGAACTCGGCAAGAAGCATGAAGTGAAATTTCTCAAGGCCATGCAATGCCTCAACATCCCCGCGCCGCTCGGCCAGGGCCTGTGGGAAGGCGTGCCGTTGCGCGAAGTGCTCCGGCTTTGCGGCTCGCTGCGCAACGTCCGCCGCATCTACTACTGGGGCTTTCACAACCACGACCCGAAGCAGCTTTTCCAGTCTTCCCTCAACTACACGCAGGCGATGGAAACGCCGCCGGGCGAACTTCCCGTCTTCCTCGCCTACCGGCTCAACGGCGAACCCATCTCGTTGATTCGTGGCGGCCCGGTGCGCATGGTCATTCCGTGGGCGCACGGCTTCAAATCCATCAAATGGCTCCAACACATCGTCGTCACGAACGACTACAAGGCCAACGACACTTACGCCGAACAGAACAACGACCCCGAATCGCACCTCAAGACGGCGGCGTATCTCGACGAAATGCCGGCGAAATTCACAACCAGCCAGCCGGTATCAATCAGCGGGACAGTCATCTCCGGTTTGTCAGGATTAAAACGCGTCGAGTATTCGCTCGAACGCACCGACGCGCCCGCCGCCGCCGAGCAATGGATCGAAGCGCAACTCGAAGCTCCGCCCGCCGACTGGAGCAGCGTGCTCCCCGCCGGGGTGTCTGCACGGCAAGTCCTCGGTTTCGATCCCAAGACCGGCCAGCCCGCGACGTGGCCGTTGCGCTACAGCATGGTTTCGTGGTCCGCCACGTTGAAAGGATTGATTCCCGGCAAGTATGCCATCCGCGCCCGCGCTGTGGATCTGAACGACTTTGCCCAGCCCGAGCCGAGGCCGAATCAGAAAACCGGCAAGAACGCCCTCGAAATACGCGAGTTTGCGGTGGTGCCGTGAACGAAGTCCCCAACCTCACCGGGGACGCGCGGGATTGGGACGCCCGCCGTGGGTACGCCACAAAATGGTTGGCGATTCTTCGGGAGGCGTCACGTCGTCCGGCGATGGCGATCCAGCGGCAGCCTCGGCTTCACCCTGATCTTCGGCCATCGCGGCTTCGATCACTCCGAGCAATTGTGCCCGACCCCGCTTCGCCTTTGCGGAGCAGGTGAAAATCTCCGGAAGTTTTTCGCACCAAGCTGAAATAATCTCCGTGAACGCTTTAATGTTTTTCCGCACTTTGTCGGGCGCTGCCGTGTCGGTCTTGGTGAAGACGAGGACGAACGGGATGGAATTGTTGGCGAGCCATTCCACGAAATCCAGATCAATCTTTTGCGGCGGCAAACCGGAGTCGAGCAGTGCAAAAACACAGCAGAGATTGGCGCGATGCTGCAGGTATTCGGCCACCGCCTGGTTGAACTGGGACTTGTCCTCCCGCGCCACATGGGCATAGCCGTAGCCCGGCAAATCCACCAGCCTCCAACTCTTATTCATCGTGAAGATGTTGATGAGCTTGGTGAACCCCGGCGTAGGCGAGACGCGGGCCAAACCGGCTTTTCCCGCCAGCAGATTCAACAGCGAGGACTTGCCGACGTTCGAGCGCCCGATGAAGGCGAACTCTGGCAGCGACTCGTCCGGACACGAATTTAGGTCCGGCGCGCTACGATCAAAAATGGCGGATGAAATATGCACAATGGCAATTGAGCTGGTCACTGTCGCAGCAAATCCGCCGCGCTGATACACCTAATTTTGAGAATGCTTCAGCGATCCATATCAGGATAAATGAGGCAGCGAGTTTAACGCCAAGACGCATAGGCGCGAAGTCGCCAAGGAAAATATGTCCGGCTTGGCGGCTTTGCGCTTTTGCGTTTAATCCCAGCCCCAGCGGGGCGACATCTTTGTAGTTGTGCAACGAAGATTGGTTCAAGCTCCGTCAGGAGCGGAATATGTCGCCCCGCCGGGGCTGGGGATTTTGTTGGCGTGGGTGGCTACAAAGATTGCGTTCCTGACGGAGCTGGAAAAACGCTTCGTCGCGTCGAGCAACGCGTAGGCGGAAACGCAGGGGAAACGGGCGACGCGGGGAAAGATGGGGCGCAAACGGGGTGGGCGGATGAGTGTGCAATCAACCGTCAACTCAACCTGACCGTCCGGCCTCTTGCCGGTTTTTCGTCAACCGAAGTTGGGTAGCGGAGTGGAAACACGACGCGAAACGTCGTGCCCGTTTCTGCCGAGCTGGCGATCTCCAAGCTCGCATCAAGCAATTCACACAGGCGTTTCACGATCGAAAGCCCAATCCCTTCACCGGACTGCTGATGAGCAGGCCCGGCGGGAGCGGAGGAATCCTGGGGCTGCGTCAGCACATGCGAGGCTTCACCCTTGATGGCGGCGGACTTCACGTCTGACTCCTTGGCGCTCGCGGTGGCCTCCTGTAGGCCGACCAGCATGGGAGCGCCGGGTCCGGCTAACAATCCGGGACCGGTGTCCTTGACCATCAGCCACCAGTTCTTTTCCTCCGCGCCCCAACTCATGGTGACTCCGCCGTGCTCGGTGTATTTAAGCGCGTTGATCAAAAGGTTTTTTAGCAGACGCCGCACTTTGTCGGCATCGCCGTCAATGGTTAGCGAAGCCGGCCCGTTCGCCTTGAGGAACAGGCCGCGTTCGTGGGCCAAGGATTGATTGATCTGGCCAAGTTCCGTAATCAGGGCGGCGGCGTCGAACGTGGTGATTTTCCGTTTTTCCTGACCGGACTCCAGCCGCGCCAGCACCATCAGTTCACCCAGCGTCGTGGTGAGCCCCTGCACGGCCCGTTGCAGGAACGCCGCCGTTTCCTCCCGGTCAGTTTCGACCATGCCGGTCTGGCCAATCCGCGTCGCCGCCAGGCTGACGCCGAGGGCGTCGCTGTTGAGATCATGCACGGCTTGGTGGATGAGGGTGGCGCGGCGCTGCTCGATTTCATGGACGTGGGCGAGCGCGCCCATGAGGTCGCCCAACCGCCCGGAGGCTTCCGCCCGCTGCATGCGCTCGTATTGGGCGGCGCTCTCGCTGATGGTGTCATTGATCAGGTTGAGCAACTGGCGATTCGCTTCCAGCAGGGTCTCGTGTTCCAGCTCGGGATGCGTCGCGGCGATGCGACCCAACTCCTCGAACAGGCAGAGCTGGAGCAGGCCGCACTCATGCAAGAGTTCCTTCAGCCGATACCCCTGCTGCCAGCGGTGCAATCCGTGCTTCACTTCCTCCACCTTTTTTTCGATATCGGCGGCTTGGGCATCCACCCCGCCCGGACGGGAGCGCAGCTTGAGTTCAAAGCCGTCGAGGATTTGTGGAATGTGGTCGAGGAATTGCCCCAAGGTGAGCGCGCGCCCGGTCGTTTGTTCGGGATCGGCGCGGGCCGCCTTTCGCCAGGCCAGCAGGATGGCTTCCCGGCGTGCTGCCAAGTGATGACTTAAAGCGGCCAACTGTTGGCTGGTGGTCAAGGGTATAAATTACGATGGTGAATTACGAAGGCGAGTTTAATTCTTCGCCCCCGCCAGCTCCTCCTCGAAGTCCACAATCTCTTTGATCTGAACGGGCGAGAAGAGCTGATAGTTCATGGTTGATAGTGGATAGCCAAGTCAGCGGTAAATCTCCCGTCGGTGGCCGACAGTGATGACGAGGATTTGCAACACGCGGTCATGGATTTCGTAAATCACCCGGTAATCGCCCACGCATCGCGGCCCTTTAGTTTCTTCACATCCGGCGGACGCGGGTTGGTTTCCAATGCGGCGAGCCGCGTCATTATCCGTCCGACAACGTCATCCGGTAACCGATCCAGTTCCTTGCGGACAGACTTGGGCAGGATGACTTGGTATCTCATTTCGATTTACGACCACGGCTGGCGCGGTAGCTCGTCAGCGTGACGCACTGGCCGGCGGCAATTTCGGAATGCGCTCGGTCATGCAGAGAATCGTAAGCTTGGATGTCGGCCAATTCCTCCTCGGCTTCGCGTAGATGTTCGTAAGTCTTCAAGTCGAGCAGCACGCCGGTGCGTTTGCCTTTGGCATCGGTGAGAAACTGTTCTTCTCTTACAGCCACTGTCTTCATGGGAAAAACTCTAGCCATTTCCAAAGCTTTGGCAACTCGTTACTAATTCTTCGCCCCCGCCAACTCTTCCTCGAAATCCACAATCTCTTTGATTTGAACCAAGAACCAGCGGTCAATCATTTCCCCACCAGTGCTTGTTCACCCCGGCGATAGAGACGCCCGGAGTGCTGCTTCTGAACTGCGCGGTAGTGCGCGGCGGCTTTCCGAGGATCGTGATCGAATTTCTTCGCCAGCCGCGCGCGGATTTCGTGCAGCCATTCTAGTCCGTCGTCATGTTTCGTTTTCATGCTTGCTCCAGTAGTTGCTGTGGAGTGACGAGCGCAGGCGTCCGCAATCCCAGCAACCCATTGACGCGATGAATATGCCCGAACTTGTTGGCATTTGCCAGATGTTTACAGTTCCACGTCACCAGCCAGTCACAATTGTAAAATGCAGCGAGCGCGAGATGGTCGGCGTCGCCCTGCGCTTCCAGCGGCATCAGCTTGTGGGCGAAGTAAGCCTCGACGATTTCCGTGATTTCGTCCGTGTAAGGCAGGATGCGAAGGTCTTCAATCAATCCCAATGCCCTGTCGCGTTTTGATGCAGGAGCTTCGCCGAGTTCAACCAAGACCGGCGGGCCGATGACGAGTTCCTGACCAAACTTCGGCAGCGACCACCATTCGCGTGTCCATTGCCGCATCGCCTGCATATCGTGGCTGCCCCGCGTGTCGAAGTAAAAACTCGGCACACTGGTCTCGACATAAACGAGCTTGTCCATAGTTCAATTCGTTGATCCTGCCAGTTCCTCCTCGAAATCCACAATCTCTTTGATCTGAACCAAGAACCAACGGTCAATCTTGGTCAGTTGGAAGATTTCTTCAATCGTGAATCCAGCCCGCAGCGCGTGGCGGATGAAAAAGATTCGCTCGGCGTTCGGGACGGAGAGTTTTCTGGAAATGACATCGCGAGGAAGGATGTCTCTGTCTCCGTAAACTTCTGTTCCAATTCGCCACGGTTTGCCATCGCCGCCGAGTCCGCTGCGGCCGATTTCAAGAGAACGGAGACATTTCTGGAGGGATTCTTTGAAGGTTCGCCCGATGGCCATGGCTTCGCCGACGGATTTCATCTGGGTCGTCAAGGTCGGATCGGCCTGCGGAAATTTTTCGAAGGCAAAGCGCGGAATCTTGGTGACGACGTAATCAATGCTCGGCTCGAAGCTGGCGGGGGTTTCGCGCGTGATGTCGTTCTTGAGTTCGTCGAGCAAGTAGCCGACGGCGAGTTTGGCGGCGATCTTGGCGATGGGAAAACCGGTGGCCTTGGACGCGAGCGCGGAACTGCGGCTGACGCGCGGGTTCATCTCGATGATGACCATGCGGCCGTTCTCCGGGCTGACGCCGAACTGGATGTTCGAGCCGCCGGTCTCGACGCCCACGGCGCGGATGACGGCGAAG
>JBKJSC010000128.1:0-41379 GCA_046593035.1 Limisphaerales bacterium
ACCTTCGGCGTGAATGTAGGAAATTTCCTTGAGCTTGAGCGCGCCTTCGAGGGCGACCGGGAAATTGTATTGCCGTCCCAGAAAGAAAAAATCTTCGGCGGCGGCATACTTCAAGGCGATTTTCTTGATCGCTTCATTCTGCGCGAGGATGGCTTCCATCTGCGACGGCACGGTCTCCAGCGCGCGGATGATCTGCCGGCCGCGTTGCGCCGAGAGCATGCGGATGCGGCCCATCAAGAGCGCGAAAAGCGTGAGCACGGTGACCTGCGAAGTGAAGGCCTTGGTGGAGGCGACGCCGATCTCCGGCCCGGCGTGCAGGTAAATGCCGCCGTCCGACTCGCGGGCGATGGTGCTGCCGACGACGTTGCAAATGGAAAGCACCTTGTGCCCGCGCCGTCGAGATTCGCGCACGCCCGCCAGCGTGTCAGCGGTTTCGCCGGATTGCGTGATGGCGAGGACGAGTGTGTGTTTTTCGATGGGCGAATTGCGGTAGCGAAATTCGCTCGCGTATTCCACCTCCGTCGGGATGTGCGCAAACTCTTCGAAAAGATATTCGCCCACGAGCGCCGCGTGCCAGCTCGTGCCGCAGGCGGTGATAACGATCTGGTCCACCGCGCGCAACTCGGCGAGGCTCATGTTCAGCCCGCCGAACTTCGCCGTGGCCTCGTCATGGTCGATGCGCCCGCGCAAGACGTTTTCCACGGCGCGGGGCTGTTCAAAGATTTCCTTGAGCATGAAGTGCGGAAAGTCGCCGCGTTCGGCGGCTTCCGCGCTGAACTCAAGCTGGCTGATCTGCACCCGCGCCGTGTCGGAACCCAAGTTATGCATCTGGAAACGGTCGGCGGAAAGCGTGACGACATCGTAGTCGTTAAGATAAACCACCTGCCGCGTGTGGGCGACGATCGCGCTGGCGTCGCTGGCAATAAAATGTTCCCCCTCGCCCACGCCCACGATCAGCGGCGAGCCGCGGCGCGCGGCCACGATCACACCGGGATGTTCCGTGCAAACGACCGCGATACCATAAGTGCCGATGACTTCGCGCAACGCGCTCATCACTGCTTGCGCGAGCGGATGAACATCGCCCGTGGTCGCCGCCTTGCTTTTTGTATCGCCCAGCTTCGCGTAAAACTCTCCGATCAAATGCGCCAGCACTTCGGTGTCCGTCGAAGAATGGAATTGATGCCCCGCCTTTTCCAGCCGAAGCTTGAGCCGGTCGAAATTTTCAATTACGCCGTTGTGAACGACCGCAATTTGCCCGCTGCGATCCGAGTGCGGATGGGAGTTTTCATCCGAGGGCGGGCCGTGCGTCGCCCAACGGGTATGGCCGATGCCGGTGTCGCCTTCCACCGGCTGGTCTTGCAGAAGCCGGGCCAGCCCGTCGTCGATGCGGCCCTTTTTCTTCCGCGTCAGCAGCGAGTCGCCGTGCAGCACCGCCAGCCCGGCGCTGTCGTAACCGCGATATTCCAGCCGCCGCAGTCCTTCGACAATGATGGGAACCGCCTGTTGTTTGCCGACGTATCCGACGATGCCGCACATTTTTGAGTTCCGGGGTTTCGGTTCTGGTCTGAGTTGTCGCTTGCCGTCAAGCGGGCCGCAGGTTATGAATGCGCCCAACGATCCGCAAGAAAGGATTTGTTTATGTCTAACCACACGCGCATGTCTCCCAACGTCAGTAATGTTCTCTCCGTCATCATGGGGGGCGGGCAGGGCACGCGCCTGTTTCCGCTCACGCGCGAGCGCTCCAAACCCGCCGTGCCGCTCGCGGGCAAGTACCGCCTGGTGGACATCCCGATTTCCAATTGCATCAACTCCGGCCTCAAGCGCGTCTATCTGCTCACGCAGTTCAACTCCGCCTCGCTCCACCGGCACGTCTCGCAATCTTATAAGTTCGACCATTTCTCCGGCGGCTTCGTGGAAATCCTCGCGGCGGAACAAACGTTCACCGACACGTCGTGGTATCAAGGCACCGCCGACGCCGTCCGCAAAAACCTGATGCATTTGCTGAACCACGATTTTGAATACGTGCTGATCCTGAGCGGCGACCAACTGTATCGCATGGATTACCGGCGCATCATCGAGCAGCACATCGAGACCTCCGCCGACCTGACCATTGCCACCATCCCGGTCATCCGCCGCGATGCTGAGGCGCTGGGCATCATGCAAATCAACGGCGAACGGCGCATCACCCGCTTCGTGGAAAAACCGAAGGACCCCGCGCTGCAAGACACCTTGAAGCTGGATCGTGACAGCTATGCCCAACTCGGCATCGAGGGCAACGACGAATTTTTCCTCGCCTCCATGGGCATCTACGTCTTCAACCGCAAGGTGCTGACCGAACTGCTCAATAACAACCTCACCGACTTCGGCAAGCATATCATTCCCGGGGCCATCGAAACGCACCGTGTTTTCTCCCACGTCTTCCAGGGCTACTGGGAGGACATCGGCACCATCCGCGCCTTTTTCGACGCCAACCTCGATGTGACCAGCGAACTGCCGCGCTTTAATTTCTTCGACATGAGCGCGCCGATCTACACGCGCCCCCGCTTTCTGCCCGCCTCGAAAATCAACGGCGCGGAAATCGACCACGCGATTATTTCCGACGGCTGCATCATCAACCACGCGCGCGTGGCGCACGCCATCGTCGGCATTCGCAGCATCATCGGCCCCGGCAGCCAGTTGGACCGCGTGATCTCGCTCGGCTGCGACTACTACGAATCCGCTTCGTCCATCGCGCAAAACGAGGCGAACGGCCGTCCACGCATCGGCATCGGCAGCCACACCCGCATCGAAAACGCCATCATCGATAAAAACGCGCGCATCGGCGACAACGTGGTGATTTCGCCGGCGGGCAAACCGGAGAACATGGACCATCCGCTCTACTTCATCCGCGACGGCATCGTAATCATCCCTAAGAGCGGCGTGGTCCCGCATGGGACGGTGATTTGAAGCCCGGCGAATCAACCCCCGCTTCCCGTCATTTACATTCCCCGTTTCGGCTGGTAGAAACTGCGCGTGCCGAATCAAACCGTCAGCCTGTGGAATTCCCTCCGCGCCCCGCGCCGCCTCCTCCTCATCGCCGGACCGTGCGTGATCGAGAGCGAGGCGCTGTGCCTCAAGGTCGCGGCTTCGTTGCAAAAAACCTGCCGGCAACTGGGCATCACGTTTGTTTTCAAGGCGAGCTACGACAAGGCCAACCGCACTTCCGGCCAATCCTTTCGCGGGCCGGGCACGGACGCCGGCTTGCAAACCCTGGCCAAAGTGCGTGAAAAAATCGGCGTGCCTGTCCTCACCGACGTTCACACGGAAGCCCAGACCCACGCCGCCGGACAGGTTGTCGATATTTTGCAAATCCCCGCCTTCCTCTGCCGCCAGACCGATCTGATCAACGCGGCGGTGGCCACCGGCAAGATTGTCAATTTGAAGAAAGGCCAATTCCTTTCGCCGCAGGAAATGGGACAGGTGGTGAAGAAAGCAGCGGCGGCGGGTGGCAACAAATTTCTGCTCACGGAACGCGGCACGACGTTTGGTTACAACAATCTGGTCGCGGACATGCGCTCGATTCCGATCATGAAGCGCTTCGGTTTCCCGGTGATCTTTGACGCGACGCACTCGGTGCAGCTCCCCGGTGGCGGCGGCGACAAGTCGAGCGGCCAGCGCGAGTTTGCGCCGGTGCTGGCGCGGTGCGCGCTGGCGGCGGGAGCGAACGGCCTGTTCATCGAAACCCATCCCGACCCCGACCACGCCTTGAGCGACGGACCGAACATGATTCCGCTGGCCGAAATGCCGGGGCTGTTGAAGAGCCTGCTCAAAATTCACGCCGCCGTTCGTTGACATGACGCGCGCCAATAAATCCACTCGTCAATTACTGAAGGCTGAGTCCCGGCCCGCCGAACAAAAGGCCGGTTTGGAGACGCAGCTAAAGCACATCAAGTGGCTCTTGTGCGATGTGGACGGCGTTTTGACCGATGCCGGAGTGTTCATCGGTGGCAAGGCAGAAGTCAAACGGTTCAACATTCAGGATGGCCTTGGCTTGGTGCTGCTGCGGCGTGAAGGAATCAAAGTCGGTTGGATTTCCAGCCGGCCTTCGACCGCGACGGCCTTGCGTGCGGCGGAGTTGAAGATTGATTTTCTGCACCAAGCCAAAGGCGGCAAACTCGCCGTCATCGAAGCCATGCTGGCGCGAAATGGATTGGGCTGGGCGGACGTGTGCTACGTGGGTGATGATCTGGTGGATCTTGCCTTGTTGAAGCGCGCGGGCGTGGCGGTGGCGGTGGCCAACGCCATCGACGAAGCCAAGGCGCTCGCGGATTACGTGACGCGCGCCCGGGGTGGCCACGGCGCGGTGCGCGAAGTGGCGGAGTTGATCTTGAAGGCCCAAGGCAAGTGGGCGCGGTTGGTTGCGGAATATTCGGCCTGAGAATTATGCGTGTGCGAGCAATGAAATTATTGCGGAGCTTGCTGATGGTCGGCGTGGTGGGGTGTTCGACGGCCGCAGTAGCGGCTCCATCCGCCACCGGCGGCAGCGGCAAGGATTTCAAACTGCCGGAGTACGACGCCCAGGGACGCATGAAATCGCAGGTTGCTGGCAAGAGCGTGAAGCAATTACCGAACAACCAGATGCTCATCACCACGCTGTACCTGGAAACCTACCGCGACGACGGCAAAGTAGAAATGATCGTGGAAGCACCGGAGTGTTTGTACGACACCCAGCGCCGCACTGCTTCCTCCGCCGGCCAGATGAAAGCGCGGCAAGCAGACGGCAAATTCACCATCACCGGCGAGGGCTTCGAGTGGCGTCAGACCAATTCCGTGCTCATCATTTCCAATCGCGCGCACACGATCATCAACAAGGAACTGCTCAAACCGCAAACCCCGCCGCCTCCGACTCCACCAGCCGGGCCCAAGCAGGATTTGGAAGTGTTCGCGGACCATTTTGATTTCGATTCCAAGGCGGGGCTGGCCATCTATCGCGGCCATGTGCGCGCCAATGATCCGCAGATGAAGCTGGCCTGCGACGAAATGACGGTGAAAACGGCGACCACCGGCGGCGGCGTGGAAAGCATCGTCGCCCGACAGAACGTGGTCATCGAGCAAGGCGACACCCGCGCGACCGGGACGCAGGCCGTGTACGTGATCAACGCCACCGGGGAAACCATCGAAGTGACCGGCAACGCCGCGTGGCACAGCCAGGGACACGAAGGTAAAGGCGACGTGTTGATTTTGGATCGGAAGCTCAACCAATTTAAGTCGAAGGGCAGGGCGTATGCGAAATTGTTCCCGGCGGCGGCCCAAGCGTCTGGAACACCAGCAATCGCGAGTGCGCCGCGAATTGCTACTCCGGCGACGAACGAAGTGCCGGTGGAAATTTTCGCGGAAATGTTGACCGTGCAACTGCCCCCCGCCGGAGGGCCGGTGCAACAAGTCGAAGCCGAGCAGGAAGTGGTGATTCTTCAGGGCGACAGCCGCGCGACCGGTTCGCATGCCGTGTACATCGCGTCGGCCACAACCGAAGTGGTGCAACTGACGGGCAATCCAACATTTCGCACGCCGCGCTTCGAAGGCAAGGGCGAGACGTTGCAGTGGGTTCGGGCGAGCGGCGAGTTTCACGTCCTGCGCAATGGCTATCTGAAAATGGCGAGAGACGGCGCGGGCCAATCCCCCACCAATCGCATGGTGGAAATTTTCTCGGACGATTATGATTTCAAACCGGGCGCGGCGGATTTTCGCGGCCATGTCCGCATGAACGATCCGGAATGGAAACTCGCTGCGGAATCGGTGGTGATGGAGTTGTCCACGCCCGGCAATCAAATCCAAAACATCCATGCCCGGCGCAGCGTTGTTGTGGAGCAAATCGAGAGCCGCGTCGCCGGAAACAAAAACCCGCCGTGGCGACTAACAGCAGATGAAGCCACCGCCAAAATGACTCCGACCGGCAATCAGATCGAAAATATTGTCGCCCGCCAAAATGTCGTGGTGGAACAGATCGAGAGCCGTGGTGCGGGCGGCCAGAGTCCGTCGTGGAAGCTCACTTCGGCAGGTGTGACCGTGAAATTTTCCGCGCCGGGCAACCGGATTGACCACATTGAGGCGCGGCAAGACGTCGTCGTCAAGCAGTCGGAAGCGCGCGGGCCGGAGGACAAGAGCACGCCGTGGAAGCTGACCTGCGAGACGGTCAACCTGAGGCTTTCCCCCAGCGGCAACGAAATCGAAAACATCGTGGCGGAAAAGAACGTGGTGGTGGATCAGCTTGAGCCGCGCACGGGCGGAAAAAATACCGCGCCGTGGAAATTATTGTGCGACCTGGCGACGGTTCGGTTGTCGCCCAAGGAACATCAGATCACGGATATTGTCGCAGAACGCAACGTGATCATTCGCCAAGGCGAGACGCGCGCCACCGGCACCAAGGCGGTGTTCACGGGCACGAACAGCATCGTGGAATTGACCGGTAACCCGGTGTTGAATCTCGTGCCAACGACCGCCAATGCGGACAACAAAGTTCCCCGGCAATTGGTGGTCACCGGAGCGGATGTGCTGCTGTGGAACCGCGCAAACAACAAGTTCAAGGCGAAGGGCGACTACAAAGTCGCGGAACCCAAAGGGGACCTGCCGCCGCTAAAATGATTTTGAAAAGACCAACATATTCTTCCTGACATGAGCGAACCGCAGCCAGAAGAACTGATGCAAAAGATCCCGCCAGTCACTCCGGTGACGGTGGAAGTTTCGGCCAAATTGTTGGAGACGGACAGCTTGGTTAAATCGTACCGCCAGCGCCGTGTTGCCCGCCGCGTCGTCGATGGTGTTTCCATTTTTGTCAACGCCGGGGAGATCGTCGGTCTGCTCGGCCCAAACGGCGCGGGCAAGACGACGAGCTTCAACATGGTTGTCGGCGTGGTGCGGCCGGACGAAGGCGCGGTGAAGTTCAAAGGGCAGGACATCACGCGTCTGCCGATGCACCGGCGTGCCCGGCTGGGGATTGGTTATCTGACGCAGGAGCCTTCCATTTTCCGCAAGCTGACGGTGGAGCAAAACATTCTGGCAATTTTGGAAACGTGCGCGATTGGCGCGGAGGAGCGGCAGTTGCGGCTGAAGTATCTGCTCGAAGAACTCGATTTGACGCCCGTGGCGAAAAGCATGGCCTACACCCTGAGCGGCGGCGAAAAGCGCCGGCTCGAAATCACCCGCGCGCTGGTGACGAGTCCCAAACTGTTGCTGCTCGACGAGCCGTTCAGCGGCATTGATCCCATCGCGGTGTACGAGGTGCAAAAGATCGTGCGCCGCCTGAAAGAGCGTGGCCTTGGCATCTTGATCACCGACCACAATGTGCGTGAGACGTTGAAGCTGGTAGACCGGGCGTATTTGATCCACAAGGGCAAGGTGGTTTACGACGGCAACGGCCCCGACATGCTCAACAATCCCAAGGCACGGGAGATTTATCTGGGGCCGGAGTTCAACATGTAGCGGAGGCGTATGCAGGCTTCCATTTTTCACTTTCCAAGTTAGACTTTGACTCATGGAACGCGACGTCATCACCGTGGAGCGGTTTTACACCGATCACGCCAGCTCGCTGGAATTGAAACTGGTGGCGGGTGCCACCGGCTTGAAACGCATCATCCGTGAACCCACCGTGAACCGCCCCGGCCTGGCGCTGGCCGGCTTCACCAAATATTTTGCCGGCAAACGCGTGCAGGTGATTGGCAGCGCGGAATCCTCGTTCCTCAAATCGCTGCCGCGCGAGGAACGGGAGCAGCGCATCACCGATTTGCTCTCCCATAAAATCCCTTGCATCGTTTTCAGCCGCAATATCCAGCCCGACAAATTATTTCTCCGCGCGGCGGAGCAGGCCAACATCCCGGTCTTCCAATGCCCGCTGATCACGATGAAGTTCATCAATGTGGCCACGCTGGCGCTCGAAATGATGTTCGCCCCGTACGGCACGGAGATCGGCAGCATGGTCGATATCCTCGGCGTTGGCGTGGTCATTCGTGGCGAAAGCGGCGTCGGCAAAAGCGAGTCGGTGCTGGCGTTGATCGAGCGCGGCTACAGCCTGGTGGCCGACGACATCACCAAGGTCACGCTCATCGACGGTCGCGAAGTCATCGGCACGAGCGCCGAGCTGACCCGGAATCACATGGAAGTGCGCGGCATCGGCATCATCAACGTGGCCGCGATGTTCGGCGTCAAAAGCATCCGGCAGGAGAAACGAATTGACCTCGTCATCACTCTGAAAGCTTGGAACGAAGTCCCCGACGTAGATCGACTCGGCATTGACGAGGAATTTGTGAAAGTCCTGGGTGTGGACATCCCACACATCACCATCCCGGTCCGCCCTGGCCGCGATCTAGCGCGGTTGATCGAAGTGGCCGCCTTCCAGACGAAGTTGAAGGAATCGGGTTACAATCCGGCGCAGGAATTGAATGACCGGCTCATCGCCAAAATGGCCAAGCAGCCGCGCCTCTAAAATTCATTGGCAAATCGGGCGGGTTTGGCAATCATGCTGGCGCGATGTGCGCGGCCAAAAAAGATTCCAGTCCGGATTCGACGATCACCAAAGAACTGGTGGTCGTCAACAAGCTGGGTATCCATGCCCGGCCGGCGGCCATGTTCGTCAAGATCGCCACGCGGTTCACCTGCGACATCTTCGTGGAAAAGGACGGCGAACGGGTGAACGGCAAGAGCATCATGGGTCTGATGATGCTTGCGGCCGGTCCCGGCAGCAAAATCCAGGTGGAAG
This sequence comes from Limisphaerales bacterium, assembly GCA_046593035.1. Taxonomy (GTDB): domain Bacteria; phylum Verrucomicrobiota; class Verrucomicrobiia; order Limisphaerales; family JAYTXL01; genus JAYTXL01. The sequence goes on from JBKJSC010000128.1 coordinate 8,732, forward strand.
CCGCTGGCAACGACGCCCCGCAGGCCGTCACGGAGTTGGAGGCGCTGCTCAAACGCAAGTTCGACGAGGATTAAGAACCGTGCCTACTCGACTCTGCCCCGTGCTTTCCTGCAGTCATCAGACCGCGCCGCCAACTCCGAACTCTGAACCCTGAACCCAAGACGCGCTCCATGTCCGCCTCCGATTTTGATGTCAAATATGTCGCGCACCTCGCGCGCATTGCGCTCACGCCCGCCGAGGAAACCAAACTCAGTGCGCAACTGGCCGGGATTCTCGGCTACATCGAGAAGTTGAAGGAGGTCGATGTCACCGGCGTGGAGCCGACCGCCCACGCCGTGCCGCTGGTAAACGTCACTCGGCCCGATGCAGTCCGTCCTTCCCTCTCGAATGAAGACGCGCTGCGCAACGCACCCGCCAAAGCCAACGGGCTTTTCATCGTGCCTAAAATTGTGGAATAATCTTGCCCCCGATGATGAAGAATTTAACGCAAAGAGCTTTTCACCCCCGGCGTCTTTGCGTCTTTGCGCCTTTGCGTTGAAAGATAACTTTCCGATGCTCAACCAGCTTACCATTGCCGAACTCACCGCGAAACTCGAGCGGCGTGAAGCCTCCGCCCGCGATGCCACGCAGGACTGCCTTAATCAAATCCACCGCGTGGACGGCCAGATCAAAGCCTTCCTCAGCCACGATGCCGCCGACGCGCTCGCTCAAGCCGACGCGGCGGATCAGGCCATTACTCGCGGCGCGGATTTCAAACAGCAGCCGCTCCTCGGCGTGCCCATCGCCGTCAAGGATGTGCTCTGTGTAAAGGGCCAGCCGCTCAATTGCGGTTCCAAAATTCTCGGTAACTTCATCTCGCCGTACGACGCGACGGTGATTGAAAAGTTGAAAGCTGCCGGCGCAATCGTTTTCGGCCGATTGAACATGGACGAGTTCGCGATGGGCAGTTCCACGGAAAATTCCGCCTTCTTCACGACGCGTAATCCGTGGGACACCACGCGCATACCGGGCGGTTCCTCCGGCGGTTCCGCCGCCGCCGTGGCTGCGGACGAGTGCATCGCCACGCTCGGTTCCGACACCGGCGGTTCCATCCGCCAGCCCGCCGCGTTCTGCGGCTGCGTCGGCTTGAAACCGACGTATGGCCGCGTATCTCGCTATGGCCTCGTCGCCTTCGCGAGTTCGCTCGACCAGATCGGCCCGTTCACCAAGGACGTGCGCGATGCCGCGACGCTGCTGAATGTTTTGAGCGGACACGACCATCGCGATTCGACCAGCGTGCCGCAGCCCGTGCCCGATTACACCGCCGCGCTCGACGGCAACATCAAGGGACTGAAGCTGGGTTTGCCCAAAGAATACTTGATCGGCGGCCTCGATCCGGAAGTAAAGGCCGCCGTCGATGCCGCCGTGCAAAAACTTCAGGCGCTGGGCGCGGAGATCGTGGAGATTTCACTGCCACACACGGACTACGCCGTTGCGACCTACTATATCGTGGCCACCGCCGAGGCGAGCGCGAACCTCGCCCGCTTCGATGGCATCCGCTATGGCACGCGCGTGGACGGCTCCGACCCGACTTCGCTTTACAGCAACACGCGCGGCGCGGGCTTCGGCCCGGAAGTGAAGCGCCGCATCATCCTCGGCACTTACGTCCTGAGCAGCGGCTATTACGACGCCTATTATTTGCGCGCGCAAAAGGTCCGCACGCTCATCCGCCAGGATTTCCTGAAGGCCTTTGAAACGGTGGATGCCATCGTTTCACCCACCACACCGACGGCGGCGTTCAAGGTCGGCGAGAAGTCCGACGACCCGTTGCAGATGTATCTCTCGGACATCTTCACCATCTCCTGCAACCTCGCCGGCATTCCCGGCCTGAGTCTTCCGTGCGGTTTTACGGCGTCGCCAAAACTGCCCATCGGTTTGCAGTTGCTCGGCAAACCGTTTGGCGAACAAACCATTCTAAAAATCGCCCACGCCTACGAGCAAAGCAGCGATTGGCATAAAAAGAAACCGACGATTGGCCATGATTCCGACACCCTCTTCCACTGGTTCCAAAAGCCGGAACTTTAGCGCCGCCGACCTGCTACGTTTCGGCGAGCAACTTTTCATCGCTGCGGGTCTGGCCCCGGATCGCGCGCGCGACGTGGCTGAAGTGCTGCTCGAAGGTGATTTGCTCGGCCACACCACGCACGGCTTCGCGTTGCTCCCGGCTTACCTCAAATCACTCCAGGATGGCTTGATGGAAAAGCAAGGTGAGCCAGTGACGCTCGCCGATCACGAGTCGGCCTTGACGTGGGATGGACGTTATTTGCCGGGACCTTGGCTCGTCCGTCGAGCCATTACCGCCGCACAAGCGCGGCTCGCAAAACATTCCGTCGTCACCGTGGTGATCCGCCAAAGCCATCACATCGGTTGCCTCCAGGCCTATTTGAAACCCATCACTGATGCGGGGCTTCTGATTCTACTTTCGTCTTCCGATCCGGCCGGCCGCACCGTTGCACCGCACGGCGGCATAGCACCTCGCTTTACGCCGAATCCGATGGCCGCCGGCATTCCGACGGGCGGCGGGCCAATCCTCATCGACATCAGCACCTCCACGACCGCGAACGGACTTTGCCAGCGACTGGCGACGGCGGGCGAACGATTGCCCGGCCCGTGGCTCATCGACCTCGAAGGACAAACGACTGACGATCCACGCGTGCTCTTCAATGGACAGGGCGGATCGCTCCTGCCGCTGGGCGGGCTGGACTTGGGCCACAAAGGCTTTGCGCTCTCGTTGCTGGTTGAGGCCATGACCAGCGCCCTCGGTGGCCACGGGCGCGCGGATGCGGTCAATCGCTGGGGGGCTTCCGTCTTCTTGCAAATCATCAATCCCGATTTTTTTGGTGGCCGCGAGGCGTTCCTGCGCGAGACGAGTTTCTTCGCGCAATCGTGCGTCGAAACACCCGTGCGACCAGGTCAACCCGCAGTGCGTATGCCGGGACAAGCCGCGCTTTCACGCCGCGCCACGCAACTCACCCACGGCGTTGCGTTGTATCCCACGATCATGCCCGCGCTGATTCCGTGGGCGGAAAAATTGCAGGTGACTGTCCCTTCACCGCGTTGAGGTTTCAGTCAGACCGACAAAATCCGTTGTGAGCAGGGTTGCCTGAATGTTGATGTTGAGACGCACTTTCGGGTCGGCAAATCTAAACCTCCGACAACGCGGGCAAGCTGGGCGGTCTAACTCCCGTTAATGACGCGTGCGGTTCAAGGTTGAAAGTTCGAGGTCTTCCCTTCAAATTTACCCCGTCATGTCCACCGCCAAAGCCTCCGTCCTCGCAGCGTTCAACGCACCGCTCCAACTGCGCGAATATGAACTGCCGCCGCGCCTCGAACCCGGCGCGGCGCTCGTGCGCACGGAGATGGCCGGCATCTGCGGCACCGATGTGCATCTCTGGAAAGGCCAGTTGCCCATCGCGCTCCCGGTCATCATGGGCCACGAAACCGTCGGGCGCATCGCGCAACTCGGTGACGGTCTGGAGCGTGATTGGGCGGGCCAGCCGCTGAAGATCGGCGATCGCGTTACCTGGAATTCCGCGACTTCGTGCGGCCAATGTTACTACTGCGCGGAGAAACGGCAGCCCACCCGCTGCGCGCAACGCCGTGCCTATGGCATCGGCTATCGCTGCGATCAAGCGCCGCACCTGCTCGGCGGTTATGCGGAATTCCATTACCTCCGCCCGTGCACTCACATATTCAAACTGCCCGACGACTTGGCGACGGAATCCGTCATTGGCGCGGGCTGTGCGCTCATCACGGCGATCCACGGCGTCGAGCGGACGGGAATTGCGTGGCGCGACAATGTCGTCGTGCAAGGCGCAGGGCCGGTCGGCATTGCCGCGCTGGCCGTGGCCAAGAGCGCGGGTGCGGGGCAGGTGATTGTTATCGGCGGCCCCAAGCACCGGCTCGAAATGGCGAAACGTTTTGGCGCTGACCATGTGATCGACCTCGACGAAGTGCGCGAGCCAGCGGCGCGGTTGGAGTGTGTGCGGCAGCTCACCGGCGGCTACGGCGCGGACGTGGTGCTCGAATGCGTGGGCATGCCGAACGCGGTCGTGGAAGGCATGGAGCTTTGCCGCGACGGCGGAAAATATCTTGTGCTCGGACATTATTGCGACGCCGGCCCGGTGTCGTTCAATCCCCACGTCATCACGCGCAAACAACTGCAAGTGTTCGGCTCCTGGTCGAGTGAGCCGCGCCATCTCAAGGCGGCCCTGGAATTCCTGCGGACGACCCGGCGCGAGTTTCCGTTTCACGAAATGGTCACGCATCGTTTCCCACTCGAACAGGCCAACGAAGCGCTGCAAACCACAGCCCACTGGCAATCCGGAAAAACCGTGCTCGTGCCCCGAAGAGCATGAACGAGACTCTCAAAATGAAAACGCAACCTCTCTACCTCAACGGTCGGTTTGTCACGACGGACAAAACCATCCCTATCCGCAATCCCGCCACCGGCGAAGTTTTCGCGCAGATGTCCATGTGCGGACGCGACCGTGTGGCGCAAGCGCTGACGGATGCGCACGCCGCGTTTCAAACGTGGCGCACCGTGGTCGGCCGGACACGCGGGGATTTCCTTTTGAAAATCGCCGCCGGGGTCGAGCGGCGGAAGGACGAGATCGCGCGCACCATCACGCTCGAAAACGGCAAGCCGCTCGCGCAGAGCCAGGGCGAAGTGGCCATGACGGTGGATCATCTGCGCTGGTTCGCCGAGGAGGCGCGGCGCGCTTACGGACGCGTTATTCCACCGCAGGCCGAGGGCAAGCATCATCTCGTCCTCAAGTCGCCGCTGGGCGTGGTCGCCGCAATCAGTCCGTGGAATTTTCCGCTCGTGCTGGCGGTGCGTAAGACCGCGCCCGCGCTCGCCGCGGGTTGCACCGTGGTCTTGAAGCCCGCCAGCGCCACGCCATTGTGCGCCGCGCAGTTTGCCGAGTGTGTTCACGCGGCGGGTTTGCCCAAGGGCGTGTTTCAACTTGTCGTCGGCCCGGCGGCGGACATAGCGCAGGAGTTTCTCGACAATCCGCTCTGCCGCAAAATTACCTTCACCGGCTCGACCGAAGTGGGCCGCAAACTCATCGCTGGCGCGGCGGCGAACGTGAAGCCGCTCTCGCTCGAACTGGGCGGCCATTCGCCCGCGCTGATTTTTGACGACGCCGACTTTGAGCGCGCCCTCGAACAGACGATGATTGCCAAGTTTCGCAACACCGGGCAGTCGTGCATCGCGGCGAACCGCATCTATGTGCAGCGTGCCATTTCTGCGAAGTTCATCCCGGCCTTCGTCAAGCGTGTGAAAGCGCTCAAGGTGGGTAATGGTTTGAAACCGGGCGTGGAGATCGGCGCGATGATCAACAAGGAGGCGCTCGACAAGGCGCTCGCGCATATCGCCGATGCCAAGGCCAAAGGCGCCAAACTCCTCTGCGGCGGCCGGCGCGTGGTGAACACGAGTGGATTTTTCCTCGCCCCGACGGTGTTGACCCACGTGCCGTCCGACAGCTTCGGCATGTGCGACGAGACTTTCGCCCCGGTCGCTTACGTGAACATTTTCGACACCGAAGACGAAGTGGTGCGTCGCGCGAATGACACGGTGTATGGCCTCGCCGCCTACGTTTTCACGCGCGACCTGAACCGCACCTTCCGCCTCATGGAGTCGTTGGAGGCGGGAATGATTGGGATCAACGATGGCGTGCCGACGACGAGCAACGCGCCCTTCGGCGGTGTGAAGCAAAGCGGCTGGGGTCGTGAACTGGGCAGCGAAGGCATGGATGCGTTCCTGGACACGAAGCATGTGTCGTTGGGAATGTAGCGCGGAAGGACGTAAACAATTGTCTTCACCGCGCGCTAAATTTCCAAGCCGCGCGTGTCCGGGCTTTACCTTTCGGGTTGCTCGACTATACATAGGCCGAGCACGAGGGAATGTAGTGACCGAAATTTTCAACACATGAAATGGACGATCAAAGCGGGCAATATCCTGGACGAGTCGGCGGACGTCCTGGTGGTTTCGGCGAACGTGGGCCTCAATCTGTCCGGCGGCGTGAGCGGCGATTTGCTGGCGCGCTACGGCCCGGACATGCAACGGGCCTTGCATGATTATCTTTACGATCACAAGCTGCAGTTGGTGCAGCCGGGCGAGGTGATTCCGTATTCCGGCGAGGGCATTCCGCACCAGGCCGTCCTGCACGCCGTGGCCGTGGACGGATTCTATCAATCAACCCCGCCGATGGTACAGCAAGTCGTGCGCGCCTCGCTGCAAATGGCGGCGGAAAAATATCTGGCGAAGAAAGTGTTGCTGACCGCGCTGGCCACCGGATATGGCAATCTGACCCTGGTGGATTTCGGTACCACGCTGCGGCCCTTGGTGAGCGAGAATTTTGCGCCGGTCGAAGAAGTGTGCATTTGCTTGAAGGGCGCGGATCGCGTGGCGGAACTAGCCCAGGCGTTTCCCGAAGCCACTGTGGTTGGTTGAGAGAGCAGGTGACGCTTCAACGGCCCGCCCGTTTCCTGGCTTTTTCCACCGGCTCGGTTTTCAGCGGAAGCGACGCCAGCCGTTCATACAACGCCCGCGCTTCCTTGGTTTTCTTCGCCCGAAATAAATCATCCGCTTGTTTGAGCAGGGCCGGCGCGGTTTCAATCCAATCGAACTTGCGCGCGGCGGCGCGGGCTTGCGCGATTTCCTCCGTGTTGAGCGCCGTGCCCGTCGTGCCCGACGCCATCAAGTTCGTGACGGCCTGGCGATGCGGCAAACTGAACGCGTGGCCCAGCTCGTGCGAACTGACGCGCGGCAACGGCTCGTCAATCCCGCCTTCCACTTTGCGTAGCGATGCCGTGTCCTTCACGAAAATGGCGTCGGAAAAATACACGCCGTTGACATTCATTTCCTTCAGATAATAGAGGTTGAACAGCCGTGAGCCCCGCGTCGCCGCCGGCCGCAGTTCCAAGACCCATTGGAGGCCGCCCATTTTCGCAGGCTCGTGGTACAGCTCCTGTTTCTCGGCTTCCTCGGTCACGAGCGATTCGCGGTAAAAATGCACGCCGGCTTGCGCCCAGACGCCATTCATCTTGCCGAGGATGCGCGTGATGTCCTTCTCCGTGAGCGTCGTGGCCAGTTGCGGCGCGTCTTTCGCCGACAGCAAATGGAAGCGTAGCGGCACAAGTAAAAAATCGTCGAACTTGAAGCCGTTCGTGGTCGATTCCGCCGATGACGCCGCGCGGCCCGTCAACAGCGCGGCGAGCAAAACGAAAAGGTTTAACCAAGACTGGTGCGATTTCATTTCGTGGTGGGAGATGCTTTTGCCGGGGACAATAAAGTTCAAGTATCGTGCCTCGACGGAATCTGTGGCGGCACCGGAGTGACGGCGAAATTCTGCTCCTTCTTGCGCAGCGCGATGACGATCGCCACGCAGCCAATCCACGTCGGCAGGAACTCGGAGGCAATCGGAATGAACTCGATCACGAAGGTGGGTAGGAGCAGCATGTGAAAGCCAAGAAGGCGGGTGGTGACGATCATGGCCACGATATCCACGACTTGGTCAATGCCAACCCAACCGAGCGGCCCCATGAACAATTGAATGCCGTCCGCGACCACCGCCACGGTCAAGGCCAGCGCAATGCGGCGGCGCGTAAGCAGCGGCACGCCGAAGAAATCTTTCAGCACGGCGGGCAGTTTCATTTTAGCACGGAGTTGCGAGTGTTACTCAGGCGGCGAACAATTCCTTCATCTGTTTCAGCACCGGCGGCACGGCTTGCCACGGGTCGGCCTTCGCCTCGTACTCGAGCGCCACGAAGCCCTGGTAGTTGGCGTCGCGCAGAATCTTGATCAAGCGCGGGAGATCGGACGGTTCGTTTTCCTTTTGTCCCCTGCGCTTGATTTCGACTTTCAATTGCACGTTCACCGCATAGGGCGCGATTTTTTCAAGATCAGCGTAGGGGTCTTCGGTGTGAAAATTGCCGGTGTCGAGGTTGATGCCGATCCACGGGCTTTTCACCGTGCGCACGATTTCCAGCAAGCCTTCCGGTTCGGCGACGATTCCGCCGTGATTTTCCAGGCCAAGAAAAATGCCTTTCGCACCAGCGTAGTCGCAGCATTCTTCCAGCGCGCCGATGCACATCTGGCGTGCCTCGGCGTCGCTGATGCCCTTGGCCGTGCCCGCGAACACGCGGATGTGCGGCGCGCCCATCACCGCCGCGTAGTCAATCCATTGCTTCACATCGGCAATTTGTCTGCTGAGTTGCTCGCCTTTGGGCAGCGCAAAGTTGTTGCCCACCGACGTCCCGCTGATGGCGACACCGCGCAGAAACGCGTGGCGTTTGATGCGGATGAAATAGTCGGTGTTCGCGTCCTTCGGAAAATAGTAGGCGGTCAGTTCCGCGCCCGCGCAACCGTGGTCGGCGCAGTAATCGATGAAGTCGAAGAGGTCGATGCGTTTGGAGACCTCCGTCTCGGTTTCACGCTTGTGACTGGAATCTTTGAAATACTGGCGGAAGGAGTAGGCCGCCATGCTGAGTTGCAGGCGTGGCTTGCCGGTCCGCTTGAACGCCTCGGCGGCTCCAACGGTTTGGCGAAAAGACGGCAGGCCCAGTCCGGCGAAAGCTAGGCCGGAGCCACCGGAAAGTTTCAGAAAGTGACGACGCGAAATGGAATTCATAGGTTGCGAGCAACCTAGGGTAAATCCCGCCGAAGGGAAATCAAATTGTGTTCGATCCTTGAGAACCCGTGGTGACGAATTCGGCGCTAACCCAGGCGTTGCAAAAGCAATATGGCGCGCAAGGTCTCATCTGCGAATATCGGTTGTTCAAGGATCTCGCCGAACTGAAGGCGGCAGGACTGACATTGGTGATCGTCAAGCACAGCTTCATGCTTGATCACTACCTTACGGTTCTCGAAGTCAATGATAACGCTGTGGTCGTGGGCGACCCGTTGACGGGTATCACGAAGCTCACACTGGATGAGTTCCGGGAAAAATGGCGGCATTCCGGGATTGTCCTCAAGCGGAACGCGAGGCTCTGACCCGCGATAAACTGGTTTCCATTCTTTCGGCATTCGCTATCTTCGCGCGTATGAATTTACTGCCGTTTGAGAATTTACCCGCGTATTCGCCGCGCCGCTTCGTGCCGAAGCAAATTGATCTGGGCGACTGGGCGCAGATCGCGCCATTGTTCGACCTGCTGGAAACCCGCGCGCCGCAGTGCCAGTCCGTTCCGGACTTCGAGCGTTGGATTCTCGATGGTGGCGAATTGGGCGCCGCGCTGGAAGAGGAGGCGAGCAAGCGTTACATCGCCATGACCTGCCATACGGACAACGCCGACGCGGAAAAAGCCTTCCTGCATTTCGTCGAGCACATCGAGCCGCAACTCAAGCCGCGCCAGTTCAAGCTGTCCGAGCTTTACCTCGCGCACCCGCAGCGGAGCCAGTTGCCCGCGCGCCGTTACGAAGTCTTTGATCGCGACACCAAAGTTCGCGTCGAACTTTATCGTGAGGAGAATGTCCCGCTCGAAACCGAGGAGGCCAAACTTGGCCAGCAATATCAAAAGCTGGCCGGGTCGCTCACGGTGAACTTTCGCGGCGAGGAAAAGACGCTCACGCAAATGAGCCGCTACCTAGAAGAACCGGATCGGGCGCTGCGGCAGGAAGCTTGGGAACTCGTCGCCGCGCGGCGTTTGCAAGAGGCGGAGAAGTTTGAGGAGCAGTTCGAACAGATGCTGAAACTCCGCGAGCAAATCGCCCGTAACACCGGCTTCCCGAATTACCTTGAATACGCCTTCCGCCGGTTGGGCCGCTTTGATTACACGCCGGCGGATTGCGTGAAGTTTCACGACGCCATTGATTCGGAGATCATGCCGGCGGTGCGCGAGTTGCAGGCGGAGCGACGGAGGCAGCTTGGCCTGGCGCAACTGCGCCCGTGGGATCTGGCGGTGGACCCGGAGAATCGCCCGCCGCTGCGGCCGTTTGAGGAAGTCGGGCAGATGGTGGCGCGCACGCAAAAGATTTTTGACCACCTTGATCGCGGGCTGGCTGGCGGTTTTCAGACCATGCAGGACTTGCGTTTGCTCGACCTTGCGAACCGCAAAGGCAAGGCACCGGGCGGCTACCAGTCCACGCTCTCCGAGTCACGGCTACCGTTTATTTTCATGAATGCGGTCGGGGTGCAGCGGGACGTGGAGACGATGTTGCATGAGGCCGGGCACGCCTTCCATGCGCTCGCGACGCGCGGCGAGGAGTTGCATCCATATCGCAGCGCGCCCATCGAGTTCTGCGAAGTCGCGTCGATGAGCATGGAATTGCTCGGCAACGAATTCCTTGAGGAGTTCTACGCCACGCCCGAAGCGAACCGCGCGCGGCGCACGCATCTCGAAGGCATCATCGGTTTCTTCCCGTGGATGGCCACCGTGGACGCCTTCCAGCACTGGATTTACTCGCATCCCGGCCACACGCGCGCCGAACGCTCGGCGGCGTGGCTGTCGCTCATGGACCGTTTCGGCGGCGACGTGGATTGGAGCGGGTGCGAAGCCGCGCGGGCCAACTTGTGGCACCGGCAACTTCACATTTTCCTCAACCCGTTTTACTACGTCGAGTATGGCATCGCGCAACTGGGCGCGCTGCAAGTGTGGGCCAATTCGCGGCGCGACAAGGTGAGGGCTCTGGCGGATTACCAGGCCGGCCTGGCGCTTGGTGGTTCACGGCCTTTGCCGGAACTGTTCGCCGCCGCCGGCTGCCGGTTTGATTTCAGCGCGCAGACCGTGAAGCCGTTGGTGCAACTGGCGCGAACGGAGCTGGCGAAATTGAATTGAACCCCCGCATGATGCCCGCAAAATGCCCGTTGATATGTTGAACCACTGCGACTAGTTTTCACACGCAATGCTTGATGACCGTTCCTATATGCGCAGTTCCGAGTACCGGCCACGCTGGTCGGCAACGGCCATTCTGATGGTGGTCTGCACGGTGGCGTTCGTGGCCCAAAGCATCGTTGAATACTACTTCCGCAGTTTTCCACTTGGAAAGTATTTGGCCCTCAGCCTGTCTGGATTGGAGCACGGCTACGTCTGGCAATTCTTTACCTTTCAGTTTCTGCATGGCGGGTTGCTCCACCTGATTTTCAACCTCATCACAATCTACTTTTTTGGCAATGCGATGGAGGATGCATTGGGCGCGAAAGGAATGTTGCAGTTGTATTTTTCCAGCGGTGTGCTCGGCGGGTTGGTGCAGATTCTGGGTGCCTTTGTCGCCGACGAAAAATTTGGTGGTGCGGTGATTGGCGCTTCGGCGGGGGCGTTCGGGTTGGTGGCGGCTTTTGCCACGATGTTCCCGGACCGGACGCTGCAATTATTGGTGTTCTTCGTGATCCCCATCACGCTGCGCGCCCGGACGTTGTTGTGGATCAGCATTGGTTTGGCTGTGTTTGGAATCATTTTTCCCATGGACAACGTGGCGCACTTGGCGCATCTGGGCGGCATCTTGACGGGCGTTTTGTTCGTGCGCTTGATTGTCCAATCCGAACGATCAATGGCCCTGTGGCGACCGTTTCGCCGCCCGCCCCCCCGGCAGCGCGAACTGGTGAGCACGCGCTCCTACAATTCCGCCGCGCTGCACCGGCCCAAAGCCGCACCGCCGGAGGAATTGCCGCCCGCCGAATTCATCAGCCGCGAAGTCGATCCCATCCTCGATAAAATTTCCGCCCACGGCATCCACAGCCTCACCGACGGCGAGCGCAAAACCCTCGAAGCCGCCCGCAAGAAAATGTCGAAGCGCTAACCGGCGTTACTCGGATTTTTTCCAGCAGGCAGGCAGGTCGGTTTTGGTCGCGACAAGAATCTCCCGGATGGCCTGCCGCGTTTCGGTCGGGATTTTTTGGAAATCCGGATGGGCGCTCTGACCGGAAAGAATTTCCCACAACTGCTGGTAAATCTTCTCCTTCATCGGCGCGGGGAGGCCGTCGAACATTTCCGAGTAGATCAAATAGCTGCACGGGTATTTGAACATCCGCGTCCGCAAATCGAATTGCCGTAGCGAGCGTCCCTGGGCGTCGCGCGGGCCGAACTGCTCGAAGTCTTTCGCGAAATTCGACGTGCCTTGCACGGGATTCGCCAGCGGCGCTTCTTCGACGAACAGTAGATATTTCAGGAACGCTTCGGTGATGCTCTTCGTGTAGTTGAGGTGGCCGTATTGTTTGAGCGCCAGCGTCGCTTCGTAATTCAGCCGGGTGAGAAAATTCTGCATGTGCGTCTGGTGCTCCAGCACCATCAAGGCCACGATGTCGCTGTGCGGCGTGGCGTAGCGCGTGGTGTCAAAAAGTTTTCCCAGGCTGGCCATGTTTCCGTGGAAGTTGGGCTTCTTCTCCTGCTTCACGAAATCTTCCTTGCCGACGAGATTGCCGCGGTGAGTTTGTGCGCCGTGCGTGCCGGTGACATACCAGCCGCCCCAGCGCCCGGCCAGCGGCGTGCGATGATTGACCAGTGAAACGCCGCTGTTCAAATCCACCACGCCGAGCGTGTCCGTGCCGAACGAGCGGACCAAGTGGCCGGGCACGCCCATGGTTTTCGAGGAGGCGTGGCATTCAAGGCACTGGTTGTTGCGCGTGAAACGCGGCGGAGTGGTTTCGCTCTGCTCCAGCGTGTAAAAGACTCCTCCCAGTTTGGCGTCGGCTGCGGAAAATTCCAACAGCGGCGCGCCGGGAATAAAACCGACATAGACGCTGTCGTTGAAGAAGAGCGACCGCGGCGTCTGCGGAGAAATGCGCTCGCGTTGCAACGAGGTTTTCGAGAAGACGAGCATTTGAGAAGATTTCTCCACCTTCAACGCCGCCAGCACTGCGGGCAGATAGCCGAACTTCTCGTCATAGGCGAGCTTGAGTTCGCTTTTTTCCAAACGCTTTTGCAACCGCGCCACCGGATCGTGCGCCTCAGCCCGGTTGTAGTCGATGGTGTCCTCCTCGAAGGAAACCATGTGCGTCGAGCCTTGGAAATCGGACTGGGCCAGCACGTTCAGCGCGCAAACCGACACTCCCGCAAGGAAAGCCGTCCGCGCTGTCTGCAAGATATTGTTCGATTTCACTGTTTGCTCTAATTGACGGCCTGGCGCTTGAATTGGCTGCCCCGATTTTGTCCGGGCTTTGACATTTCTTGTCCTGGGCTTTCTGGCGAAGGGCACGCCGCCCACATTACTCGCCGCTCGACTCTCACACAACGACCGCCTACTGTGGACGCGTATGATTCAACGTTATTCACGCCCCGAGATGCGCGCCATCTGGACCGACGAAAACAAACTCAAAATCTGGCTCCAGATCGAACTCCTCGCTAGCGAAGCCCTCGTCAAGCAAGGCATCGTTCCGGTGAAAGATTTCGCGAAGATGAAGATCGGCGCGGACAAATGTTTCGCCGACACCAAGGCGCTCACCGAACGCGCGAAGGAACTGGAGAAAGTGTTGAACCACGATGTCATCGGCTTCACCACCGCCGTCGCCGAGCAAATCAGTCACGACGCCAGCCGTTGGCTGCACTTCGGCCTCACGAGCAGCGACATTGGCGACACCGCGTTCGCCGTGCAGATGACGCAGAGCGCGGACATTTTAATCGCTGATGTGAAGGCGCTGCTGCCCGTCATCGCCCGGCGCGCGAAGGAACACAAATTCACGCCGTGCATTGGTCGCAGCCACGGCATCCACGGCGAACCGACGACGTTCGGTCTGAAGATGGCTTTGATGCACGACGAATTTGGCCGCGCCCTCGAACGCCTCCAACGCGTTCGTCAAACAGCGGCCATCGGAAAATTAAGCGGCGCGGTGGGAACGAGCGCTCACTTGTCACCGAGCGTCGAAGCTTTCGTCTGCAAACAGCTTGGTTTGCAGCCCGCGCCCATCGCCACGCAAGTCGTGCAGCGCGACATCCACGCCGAGTTCATGCAGGCGCTCGCGCTCGTCGCCGCGAGCATTGAGCGTTGGGCGGTTGAGTTCCGGCACTTGCAACGCACCGAAGTTCTCGAAGCCGAAGAGCCATTCACCAAAGGCCAGAAAGGTTCGAGCGCCATGCCGCACAAGCGCAATCCCATCACTTGGGAACGCCTCACCGGCCTCGCGCGCGTGATCCGCGGCAACGCCGTCGCCGCGCTGGAAAACGTCGCCCTCTGGCACGAGCGCGACATCAGCCACAGCAGCGTCGAGCGCATCATCTTTCCCGATTCCTGCACGCTGCTCGATTACATGTTCGGCCTGCTCACGCGCCTGATGGATGGCCTCGTCGTCTATCCCGCGAACATGAAGAAGAACCTCGGCCTCTCGCTCGGCATGTGGAACAGCCAGACCGTCCTGCTCGCGCTCATCAAGAAAGGTCTCACCCGCGAAGCCGCCTACAAACTCGTGCAAGACGCCGCGATGAAAACTTGGGAGGTCAAACACGCTGGCCGCGACGACGCGAACTTTGTCGAACAACTCAAGTCCGACCCCGCCGTGGCGAAACATTTCAAGAAAGGCGAACTCGAAAAACTCTGCTCGCTCGATTTCCACTTCAAGGAAGTGAACAGCCGGTTTAAGAAACTCGGGCTTTAATTGGTATGTTATCCGCGGTCAGTGACAACGATGGGCATGAAGTACTTGCTCCCGATGTTGAGCGCGGAGAGGGAACGTATCAATGCCCAGAATGCAAATCTGCCGTCCTACTCAAAAAGTGTAGGCTTAAAGTTGACCACTTCGCGCATAAACCTCCCGTAACTTGTGCATACGGAGCTGGGGAATCTGAAACTCACCGCAGGAGTAAACTGGAAATATATCGAGCGCTTGAGTCGAATAATGATGTCACGAAACTCCGGCTTGAGCGCGGCCTGGAAACCATTCGTCCCGATATAAGTTTTAAGTTTGGGGGTTTGTATGTGGCCTTTGAAGTGCAGATAAGTGCGCTGACACTTGAGACGATTATTCGCCGAACCGAAGAATACGCCAAGAAAGGGATTGCGCTAATTTGGTTGGCTCAATGGTCAGATCGCCTGCTCAAGAAACCCTATGCTCCCGCTGCTTGGGAAAAATGGGTGCACGCCGCATATTATGGACGTGTTTATTATTGGAAAGGCGGGCTGACTGTCGTTCCTTGCCACTTTGGTGAATGCTATCTCTGGAAACCAGGCAGCGAATGGTATTCACCCGAGGGCGAGCATCAATCTGTTGGATATTATTGGCAAAAATCAAAACGATATGTTGCCCCAATCTTTGGTCCACAGATGAACTTGCTTGATGATTTCAAATGCACGCCCCGATCTGAATGGAAAGAAGGTCGTTTCCCCATTCCTGCACACGATCTCTGGATCGATAATCACATCCGTTCTTGGCCAAGAACCCCAAAACCAGATCAAGCGCCTGAGAATCCAGATAAAGCTGCTATGGCAATTGACGGCGAAATTGTTCAACATCCTGTGGCTATGACTGATCTCGAACTTGCCACTGAACTGCTGGGCGTGGACGCCAAGTTTCTCCAGCCATTCGACGTGACCGATCCGTTCAATGACGAGGTGCGGCTAGAGGGCTTTCTCTGCCAGCGGCCGGATCATCGTTACGGCGCGCTGGCGTTGTTGCGCGTGGACGGACGGCCCGCGCCACAGTGCATCTTCGCCACGCCCAAGTTGCACTACCCATTCGGCAAGGATGGTCGGTTTCATTTCCCGCCGATTCACACAGCGCATCTTTACGAGAAACTCGATGGCACGAACGTGCTGGCCTACGGCTACGCCGACGCCGATGGACGACGACGGCTCACCTACAAGCTGCGGCTCTCGCCGGTGCTGCGTAACAGCAAATGGGGGCCTTTCCTCGACTACTGGCGTGAACTGCTAACGCGGCATCCAGAGTTGCCGACGTTGATCGAGACGAACGATTGCCACGTCAGTTTCGAGATGTATGGCGCGCGCAACGCGCATCTCATCGCTTACGAAACGGATCTCGCAGTGGCCGTGCTGTTCGGTGTGCGCGCGGCGGATGCAGCGGTGGTGGGGCCGTTCCAACTTCAGACTGGTGGCGTGCCCATCGCGCCGCTGTTGGGTGAACTGCGCGCGGGCGATGATCCGGTGGCGCGATTTCAGTTGTTGCGCGAGGAAATGAATTCGCGCAATCACCCCGCCGCCGATGACAAACTTACCGGCACAGAAGGCGCGGTGTGGTATGTCACCGAACCGTCGGGCCAAGTGACATTGTGGAAGTGCAAGCCGGAGAGCGTGGAGGAAATCCACTGGGCCACCGGCATCAATAAGGTCGCTGTCATCGCCACTTGTTGGAACGCGCTCGAAACGGCTGACGTGTTAAACTACGACGTGTTGCTGCCGCTGTTGCTGGAAGAATATCAGATCGATGATATCGAGAGATTCCGCGCGAACATTGACGACGGTATTCGACAGGTGAACGTAGAGCAGGAGTTCCGGCAGAAAGTCCGCGCGGCATACGAGGAGGTAAAAGCGCAAGGGCTTTCCCTCACCAAGGATAAAGGCGCGGTGATGCGGGCCTTGTCCACGCAGTTCCCGCGCGACCAGATGGGGCATGTGTATGCGGCCATTGTGCGCTTGGGGGATTGAAATTTGTGAAGACCAAATTCAGGGCAACCCTTCTCAAGCGCGACTTGCGCCGAGTGCTTCGCAGCATGGATTTTGTGTCGCGTCATACTGCGTTGAAGCGCGATTCGGCGGAGGCGCGGCAGACGGCGTAGGTTTATCAGCGACTCTGCCGGTGGCGAGCTTTCTGCCGCCCTTACAGGGCTTGAATTTTTTGACGATTAACCCGGGGCGTTGACCTAGGCTATCATCTGTCTAGCTTACAGCCCTTTCAATCAGCATGCATCAGCGGTTGAAGTCTTCTTCCCCGTCCGTGATACGCCGTCAAGAAATACACCAGCACCACCACCGCCACCGCCGAGAGGCCGCCCCAAAACACCGACCAATTTTCGCCGGCAGGTCTCGCGTTGACCGTGAACCACCAGCCCGCGCCGAGGTAGCCGATGAGGTTGCCCACGCCGCCATTCATCAGCGCCATCAACGCCTGCGCCCGCGCGCGCCACGCGGTGTCCACATGCTGGTCGAGATAGATCTGCGCCGTGATGAACACCAGCGTGAAGGCGCAGCCGTGCAACAGCACACCCGCCAGCAACCACGCCTGGCCATTGATCGCGCACAACGCGAACCGCGCCACGCCGAAGCCCAGGCCGGCGGCAAAAATCCATTTCAAACGCCACTTCAAAAGCAATCCGCCGAGCATGAACATGGCAATGATCTCCGTCACCTGGCCGAAGGTCATCCACGCGCTGGTGTGTTGCAGACCCAATTCGCGGAGGTGTGGCGGCGTGTAGGGATAAAATCCGGCCATCGGAATCGCAAACAGCGCCACGGTGATGAACACCACGCGGTGATCGGGATTTTTCAGCAGCGTCAACGCATCCAAACCCAGCCGCTCGTGCCACGTGAGATTTTCGACGGATTTGGGCGTTTCCAAAACGGGCAGGAAAAACGTGAGCGCGGCGACGGCCAGCCACATCACTGAGCCAATGTACCCGGCGAGTGCTGACGTGTCCGCGTTCAAAAGGCTGACCACCCAGCAGCCAGCCATCCAGCCGAGCGTGGCCATGGCACGGATCGGGCCGTACTCTTTTTTTGCGTCGGCGATGCGGGCGAAAACCAGCGTCGAGGAAATGCTCCACGTCGGCGACGAGCACAGCGCGTGAAGCTGGATCAGCGCCAGCACCACCCACGGATTCCAGCGCAGGTGAATGGCGGCGCTCGCCAACGCCATCGCCACGGCGGTGGCGAGCGCCAGACCGCGCAACACCTTCACCGGCGACGCGTGGCGATCCGCCATCGCGCCAAAGATCAGCGGCGAAATAAACGCGGCCAGCGCCGATGTGGCGAAGGCAAAAGGTTTGATGTCATGCAGCCCGTGGGCATCCAGCACCGTGCTCAACGGCACGAACCACATCCCCAGTGCCGCGCCTTGAATAAAGCACAGCGCCACCAACTCCGCGTATTCGGCCCGTCGCAGGGTTCTCAGCACGCGCACAGCACACACGGACGCCGGGAAAATTCAAGCCTCGACGGGAATAGCTTTCACTTGTACCGGCCCTGAATTGAAAACTTTACCCGCTCGACTTTCGTGTCCATGAAGTAAAGTATCAGTTCCACAACCTCAGCTTGCGACATTATGAAATTCCTTCGCGCCTTTGCCTCTTCGCTGTTCCTCCTCGCCGCCGCCCACGCCGAGGATGGTTTCGTTCCGCTGTTCAATGGTCGCGACCTTAGCGGTTGGGTAAACATCAACTGCGCGCCCGACACCTTCTACGTCACGAATGGCAACGTCTATTGCACCGGTTTCCCGACGGGCATCCTGCGCACCGAACGGATGTATCAAAATTTTATTCTCGAAGTCGAATGGCGGCATCTTAAACCCAAGGGCAACTCTGGCATCTACGTCTGGGCCGATCCGCTCACGGCGGTCGGCCAGCCCTTCGTGCGCGCCGTCGAGGTGCAGGTGCTCGATGGCTTGGAAGGCGACTGGTACACGTCCGATGGCGACATCTTTCCCATTCACAGCGCGAAGATGGTTCCGGAGAATGGTCGCGGCGGCGACCGCGCATTCCCGACGGAGAAACGCATGAAGCCGTCACCCGAGTGGAACCACTACCGCGTCGAGTGCATCGATGGCAACATCTCGCTCGCCGTGAATGGCAAGGTGGTGACGCGCGGCCACCAGGCTTCGCCGCGCAAAGGCTATCTCGGCCTGGAGTCGGAAGGGTCGCCGGCGGAATTCCGCAACCTGCGCGTGAAGGAACTGCCGGCCACGGAAGCGCTCACTCCCGAGCACATCGCGAATTCGCCCGAGGGCTTCGTCCCATTGTACACCGGCGTGGATTTGCGCGGTTGGCAGGCCGACGCAACCGTCGCGCAGGCATGGAAGGTGAGCGATTGGATTTTGCGTTGTCCCGGCACCGCCGAAGCCAAACCGCTCGTGTCCGCGCGCGAGTTCGGCGATGGCGTCGTGGTGGTGGACTGGCGATGGACGGACAAGGCCAAGCCCGGCGACTGGATAAAACTGGTTCGCCTGCGCACGCGCGATCTTTCTGCGGAACTCAGCGGCGCGGTGAAAGCGGACGTAAATCCGGAAAAGCCCGCCGGCCAATGGAACCGGGCGATGTTCACCCTGCGCGGCAACCGGCTGACAGTCGTGGTGAATGGCAAACAAGTCGTGGAGGCGTTGACGCTCGCCGGCATTTCACCGCGCGGCCGCTTGATGCTCATGCCGCCCGCCGTCCCTGCCGAGCTGGCGAACCTGTTCGTCAAGGAGTTGGATTGAGGCCTGCGCGAAACATCTTTGAAGAAGCTGGGGCGTTGGACGTAGCGATTCAGTTCGTTTGGTAGCGCGTGGCGTCTCGCCCGCTGTCTTCGGCGTCCCGCCGAAGACTCACCACGTCGAAGGGAGGCGTTGTTTGGTTCGCAGTAGGTGCGCGGTGGATCAGTCGGCGCGACGCCGGCTGGTGCGACCGGCGGCGGTAATCTGGACCGAGCACCCATCGTCAAAGCGAGCAAAGCCAGCGTGTCAGGGAAGCAACTTGAGCCTCGTTGGTCTGGTTGGCCGCGTTCTCGATGATGCCGCTTTCGAGGAAACCCCAAAGCTCCTTGGCCATCTTCGGTTCGATGGCCGCGCCTACGAAAAATGTGTGCGGTCTGACTTGATTTCGGGCGAACGCCTCGTGAATCCGGCTCAAGGCGGTGCGCGCCGTTTTCCAATGTTCATCAGCCCCGTTCGGGTCAATGCCGCCTTTCAGTTCGCCCAGCGCCAGGAATGAAGCCGGTGATTTCAGGAACTGCTGATCCAACGCGTCGGGCGCGCAGTTGAGCACGCACAGGTCTACATGGCTGCGGGAGACGGGCACCGTCACGTTGTAATGCAGCGTGCGCGAAGCCTTCCCGGCCTGCCAACTCAAGCCGCGCAGATGAACCTCGATGCCGGTTTCGTCTTTGGGCGCATCGGTCCATTTCCCGCTTCCGGCGTGGAGCCAGCGGTAAGCTTTGCCAGCATTCTTCAGGTGGGCGATGATGGATCGCGTGAGCTTCTGTTTGGGCGAGGACTCCGCCCAGGTTTCGCATGGAACCACCCAAAGTGTCGCCACGGGTAAGGAGGAAGCGGAAAACCAATTCTTCGACAAACGCCACACCCGCTGGCTCCAGGAAGTTTTTGATCAAACCTGAAATAGCCACGCGTTTATCCGAACCCTCCAGGTGCGACGCCGCTTTGTCGGAGACCCCGGCAGCCGTCAGCAGGGCTGCGTGAATCTCTTCCATGTCCAGCAGTTCGTTTGGCGTCTTTGCTCGCGACGCAGCCAGCTTCAAGGCCCTCGCCCGCTCCACAAACGGCGTGGCACGGTGATTCCTTTCGAGTGCCAGCGCGATGAAGCCGGCGCGATATGCCTCCCGGGTCGTTTCCAAATCACTGGCCGACTTGAGATGTTGACGAAACGCTTCCTTCATAGTTTAGGGCTTCTTCCAAATGTAAACGCATTTGCGGAGCTCTTGTCGGCCCCAGCGCCCCATTTGCTGGCTACTGTTGCCTTTGCCTCTGGGCAGAACCCAGATTTTCTCGACCACAAGGCCCGCTGCCTCGGCGAAGTCGGAAAGGATGAGATCAACGGGCACTTCTTCTCCGTGGTAGCGGACGTTGTCGTTGACCATTACGACGTACCCGCCCGACTTAATGACGCGAGCAAGTTCAAAAACCACCTGCGCCATTTCTAGGAAGTAATTCGCCACAAGATCGGGCACATTGGGGTTGCTCAATTCTTCCCGATCCCTCGCAGCAATCAGCAGGCCGAGGACTTCCTGCAAGGCGGCTTGTTGCTCGTAGGCTTCCTCAATGGCACTGAAACGATGGGCCGCGCCGAACTGGGCGTAAAGCGCGCTGAGTTCGGCCCGCTTGCTCTTGTTCTCCACCGTCGCGGAAAGGAGTGACTGGCGAAGCCGGCGCAGGTCATCCTCACCGCTGCCGCAGAAAGCCAGCTCCAGAGCATAGGTTCGGGTGTAGTCGTAGCGGTTGCAGTAAGGCGGGGAAGTCAGAACGATATCGAACTCGGCTTCCGGCAACTTGGGCAATTCTTTCAGACAGGAGCCTTCCATCACCTCCGCGTTGCGGGAGAAGGTGCCGCCGTTGCGGGTTTGCAGGTCAGACAGGAACTCGGCGAGACATTCGCGCACGGCCCCCTTGAACGAGGGAATAGCGCCCTTATCGAAAGGACGTCCGAAGGTGCGGCCAGAACGATGATCCCAACGCAGATATTGGCCGTCCTTCCGCGTGAAGCTGACTTCCTCCAGCACCGAGAGACAGGCGAACCAAAGGAGGAACCGCACATCCACATCGGTAATTCCATCCAAGAAACGGAGGTAAGCCGACATTTGTGTTTCAGTCGCGGAGGAGAACGCATCCCGGGTGATGCGTAAGTGCGGGAACCGCCACCCTGGTTTGGGTTTGCTCCAGTCGAGACTATCAAGCGCGTCCACCGCACGTTGGAAAGCCGTCGGGTTGACACGGTCAGCAACAAACCGGGCGTGCAAGGCATGGACGCCAACTGGCAGCAGTTCAATACCGGTCGCCTTCCAACGCCGAGCACTGGCGCGCGTCAACGCGGTGCCGGTGCCGGCGAACGGGTCGAGAAGGTGAGCCGACACGTTTCGAGCAATGTCGAGACAGTCGAACAAGTAGTCCACCAAGTCGGGCGAGAACGCCTCCTTGTATTTGAGCCACCGGTAAAACGGGGTGGTCTTGCTGGCTTGGAAGGACACAAGCTTGCGTGTGAGCAGGGGATTAACCACCAACCGGCTGGCGAAGCGTTCGTGCAACCCGGTGCGCGCAGAAGACGAAGGAGTTGGCTCTGCTGGACGAAGAATCGGGTAGCGCACGCGCTGCCGTTGCGAGACGGCCGACTCCAACAACTCCGTCATCAACGCGGCAGCCGTTTTGCCTTCGGCCAGGGCTTCCTCATTCAGGCGGTAATGTAATCCGGCGGAAATTGAATACGAAACGGCTTTGGTCGCCGCCTCCCGCTGCGGGACCACTGGCGCGGATACAGCCGCTTTTCTTTTTCGAGTCTTTGGTCTGGGTTCGGACGGTCGCATTGTGTGCGGGTTGAGGTTTAATCCGGGTCGCTTTGATTTGAAAGGTATTTTGTCGTCGCTTCGGATTTCGGCGCAAACATGTCGTCGCGGCTGACCTATCCGAGCTACCTCAGACGCGAGTGGAAGTAGCGGGCGGACAGGACGAACAGGATTCGCAGGATTCTTCGCAGAAGGAACCACACTGAGTGCGTCGTGTCAGCCTGAATGCATCCTGTCCATCCTGTAAATCCTGTCTGAGCCTTGAGGCACTTACCCAAATCGGAAAGCTGGATTCCTGTCCGCGATTCAGGTATCAATGCCGCGTGAGCAAACTCGCCAACAAGGTCATCGTCGTCATCGGCGGCACCAGCGGTTTGGGGTTGTCGGCGGCGAAGGCGCTGGTCGCGGCGGGTGCGAAGGTCGTCGTCGTCGGTCGCCACGCGGACAAGGTTGCTGCGGCGAAAAAGGAGTTGGGTCAGTCGGCCGTTGGTTTGACGGGGGATGCAGCGAAGCCGGGCACGGCCACGAAGGCGATCCAACTGGCGCTAAAAAAATTCCACGGTTTCCACGGACTTTACCATGTGGCCGGCGGCAGCGGTCGGCGCATGGGCGACGGGCCGTTGCACGAAATCACAGATGCCGGTTGGCACTTCACGATCAGTCAAAATCTCAGTTCGCTCTTCTTCTCCAATCGCGCGGTGGCCCGGCAGTTTTTGAAACAGCGCACCGGCGGCACGGTGCTGAACTGTAGTTCGGTGCTGGGCTTTTCGCCTTCGCCGAAATTTTTCAGCACGCACGCGTACGCCACGGCCAAGGCAGCGATCATCGGTCTCACGCAAGCGGCGGCGGCGCAGTATGCAGCCAACAACATTCGCTTCAACGTCCTCGCGCCCGGACTCGTGGCCACGCCGATGTCGCAGCGCGCCCAAGCGAGCGATGCGATCATGCAATTCATCCGCACCAAGCAACCGCTCGATGGTGGGCGCATCGGCGTGCCGTCTGACCTCGACGCGGCGGTGGTGTTCTTCCTGTCGGACGCATCGAAGTTCGTCACGGGCCAGGTGCTGGCGGTCGATGGCGGCTGGAGCGTGAGCGAAGGGCAATTCAAATGAATTACGCCATCGGAATTGATCTAGGCGGCACTAGCATCAAGGCCACCGCCATCACGCCAGCGGGTGAATCTTTGGGACATTCATTGGTTCCGTTCCGACCGGAGGAGCCGGGCGACTGGGCGGCGAAGATTCAAGCGGTCATCAAGATGCTCCAGACGGGACAGGACGCAAAGGCCGCGTGGATTGGCCTCTCGGCACCGGGATTGGCGGCGGCGGATGGCCGTTCCATTGCGCACCTGCCGGGACGCTTGCAAGGACTGGAGGGATTGGACTGGACCGAATTTCTGAATTCGAAAAAGCCAGTGCTTGTGCTGAACGATGCCCACGCCGCTTTGCTTGGCGAGGCGTGGTTGGGCGCGGCAAAGTCCTTTGACGATTGCATTCTGCTGACGCTGGGCACGGGAGTCGGCGGCGCGATTCTCGCCGGAGGCAAATTGCTGCGCGGCCACATCGGGCGGGCCGGACACCTGGGCCATACTTCGCTCGATCCGGAGGGCAGGCCGGACATTTGCGGGATACCGGGAAGTTTGGAAGATGCCATTGGCAATTGCACGATCGCGCAGCGCAGTGGCGGGCGATTTCAAACGACGCACGATTTGGTCAAGGCGCATCTGGCCGGCGACCCAACGGCGACGGAGGTGTGGCTGAAATCGGTGAAGGCGCTGGCCTGCGCCATCGGTTCGTTCGTCAACATTCTGGATTCAGAGGCGGTGATCGTCGGCGGCGGCATTGCGCAATGCGGCGACGCGCTGTTCCAGCCGCTGGAGAAATATCTGCGGGAAGTTGAATGGCAACCCGGTGGACAGCGAGTGAAAGTTTTACCCGCCAAGCTGGGGGAATTCGCCGGATCCATCGGCGCGGC
The DNA here is from genome assembly GCA_046593035.1 of Limisphaerales bacterium. GTDB lineage: Bacteria > Verrucomicrobiota > Verrucomicrobiia > Limisphaerales > JAYTXL01 > JAYTXL01. Next base: position 32,832 of record JBKJSC010000128.1, read on the forward strand.
GGGCCACGTCATCCGCCAGAGCGGCGGCAAAACGGCAGGCAAGTGGCGTGTGAACCTCGTGCCTTACGTGCGGAAGGAACGCTGAGAATCCTCCTTTCCTCTGCGGAGGCTCCTTCGCTATCTTGAAACCAATGACACCAAGCGCGGATTATTTTGCTCGCTGTCGCGAGCTGATGGCGACCGTCGAGCGGCAGCAAGCGGCCATCGAGCAGGCGGCCGATTGGTTCGCGGAAACCATTCTTGCCAGACGCATGGTGCATCTGTTCGGCTCCGGTCACAGCCGGATGCTCGTCGAGGAAATGTGGCCGCGCTACGGTTCGTTCCCCGGCTTCAATCCCATCGTCGAACTCTCTCTCAGCTTCCATAACATGGTGGTCGGTCCGAACGGCCAGCGGCAGGCGATGTTTCTGGAAAACGTCCCCGGTCTGGCCGAGCGCATTCTGCGAAATTTCGATTTGTCGCCGCAAGACTCCGCGCTCGTGGCGTCCTCCAGCGGCTGCAACGTGGTGCCCATCGAGATGGCTGCCGAGTTCAAGCGACGCGGCGTCAAAGTCGTCGCCATCATCAGCCGCGAACATTCCGAAGCCAGCGCGAGCCGTCACGCCATTGGCAAAAAACTGCAAGACTTCGCCGATCTCGTGCTCGACACCGGCGCGCCCGTAGGCGACGCGATGGTGAAAATTCCCGGACTCGAAACACCGGTCGCGCCTGGTTCTACCATCGGCGGTTGTCTGCTGGTGAATGCGATCAAGGCGGAAGTCGCCGCGCGCCTCACGCGCGCGGGCAAACCTCCGACCGTGCTGACCGCCGGTGCGCTGGTGGGCGCGGAGAAAGCGACGGAGCTTTTCGAGTCGGCCTACGACGAACACGCCCATCGCCTCGCAAAACTCTACGCAAACCTGGGCCATCCGCCCGCAGCTAAATTATGAGTACCCAAGTGTTGCTCGTGGAATGCGCTGACCGTCCCGGTCTGGTGCATGCCATCACCGGCGTGTTGTTTCAGGCCGGTGTGAACATCGTCGGCAACCACGAGTTTGTGGACGGCGACTCGGCGCGCTTCTTCATGCGCACCGAGTTCGACGGCGATTTGAATGGAGCCGAGTTGGTCGCCACCTTGGAGAAGCTTTTGCCTGTGGACGCGCTGGTGCGCGTCCACCGGCCGGAGCGCCGCCGACTCGTGGTGTTTGCCTCGGTGGAGCATCACTGCCTGGCCGACCTGCTCGTGCGGCATGCCTACCAGGAAATCAACGCGGACATCCTGGCGGTCGTCAGCAACCATGACACGCTCCGCCCGCTTGCGGAAAAATTTAGCGTTCCATTTCACCGCGTCAGCCACGAGGGCAAATCGCGCGCGGAACACGAGGCGGAAATCCTTGCCGTGCTGAAAACGCTCCAGCCGGAATATCTCGTGCTGGCCAAATACATGCGCATCCTCAGCCCCGGCTTCGTTGATCGCTGGCAACGGCGCATTCTCAACATCCACCATTCGTTTCTGCCTGCGTTTGCCGGTGCCCGGCCGTATCACCAAGCGTTCCAGCGTGGCGTGAAAGTCATTGGCGCGACGGCGCATTTTGTGACCGAGCAACTCGACGAAGGCCCCATCGTCGTGCAGCAGGTCATCTCGGTGGATCACACACACGCGCCGCAGGATCTGGCGCAGGCCGGGCGCGATGTGGAGCAAGCTGTACTTGCCCGCGCACTTAAATTGGTATTGGAGGATCGCGTGTTTCTTTGCGGCAATCGCGCCATCATCTTTGATTGAGATTATTCCTCCCTCATCCCTCATGCCCACTCCTCCCCTTCGCACCACGGTCATCGGCAGCCTTCCATTTCCCGGCTGGCTGGAATTTGCCACCCAACACCTCGACCGCTTTGGTGAGACTGACCGCGTGGAATTGATCGACGACGCGGTGAGCGTCGCCATTCGCGACCAGCTCGACGCCGGGCTGGACGTGATCACCGATGGCGAACAAACGCGGCTGGATTTCAACCTGTCTTTTTACGGATTCATCGAGGGGATCGAGTTGGAGTCCGCGCCGCCACGCCGCTTCGGCCCGCCCGCGCACGACCAGCGTGGCAAACACAAGGTCATCGGCGAATTACGCGCGCCCCACGGCCTTGGCACAGTCGCAGACTTTGAACGGTTGAAACGTCTGGCGGCACCTCAACTTTCAACTTTCAACTCTCAACTATTGCCGACGCTGAAAGCGTCCGTCCCCGGCCCATACACTTTGAGCGGTCGGCTTCTGCCCAACGCGGAGTTTCCCGACCGGTTCGCGCTGACCGAGGCGCTGCTCCCGCTCGTGCGCGCGGAACTGGTGGCGCTCGTGCAGGCGGGCTGCCGCGAGATCACGGTGGACGAACCTTCGATGAGTTGTTACGCGCATCGCGAGGACACGCAACGCTTCGTCGATATTTTCAATCGCACGGTCGAGCCGATCATCGGCCAGTGCCGCCTTTCGACGCATCTTTGCTTTGGCAACTACAAGGGCCATGCCGTCGGGCCGCGGCGTTACGCGCCGATGTTTCCGTCCTTCCTGCGCCTGGCGGTGGATGAAATTCATGTCGAGATGGCGAGCCGCGAATTTGCCGAACTGGAACTAATCGCCACGATTGCGCGGACGAAAGATGTCGCCGTCGGCATCATCGACGTGAAGAGTTATTATGTCGAAACCGTGGAGGACGTGGCGGAGCGTGTCCGCGCCTGTCTGAAGCACGCGCCCGCCGAACGGCTCTCGTTCGCGCCCGACTGCGGCCTGAGCCAGACCGCGCGCTGGGCCGCAAAAGAAAAGTTGAAGAACATGGTTGAGAGTGTGAAGCAAGTGCGGAAGGAACTGGGAATTTAGCCACGGATGAAACACAGATCGAACACGGATGAGGAAAGGAGAATTGATAAGGAGAGCAGGAAGAATTGAACCATGACACCACAGTTTTACTCCTGCCTTCCTTATGAATTTCCATTTCCGTGTTAAGTCTGTGTTTCATCCGTGGCTCCATTTTGCGGGATGAAATTGCCATTGCTACAAGACGACGCCTTCCTCGCTGACGTGCGCGCGGCGGGGCGCGAACCGAACCAACTGAATCTTTGGTGGCTCGGCCAGAGCGGTTTTCTCGTGCAGTGGCAGGGCCGGCATCTGTTGCTTGACCCGTATCTCTCCGACTCGCTCACTCAAAAATACGCGCACACCGACAAGCCGCATGTGCGGATGACCGCGCGTGTCATCGAGCCGGAGCGGCTGGATTTTATCGACGTCGCCACCGCCAGCCACAACCACACCGACCATCTCGACGCCGAGACGCTTGTGCCGCTACTACGCGTGAATCCAAACCTGGAACTCGTGGTGCCCGAAGCGAACCGAGCTTTCGCGGGGGGGCGTTTGCGGGTTTCGCCGGAGCGCTTGCGTGGACTCGATGCGGGTCAGTCGCTGGAGCTTGCCGGGTTTCAAATCCACGCCGTGCCCGCCGCGCACGAACAGGTGGACCGGGACAAACTGGGCCGCTGCATTTACCTCGGCTACGTCGTGCAATTCGGCCCGTGGACGATCTATCACAGCGGCGACACGGTGCCGTTCGCGGCCATGGTGGAGCTACTCAAGCCGTTCAAGATCGATGTGGCGTTGCTGCCCATCAACGGGCGGGCACCGGAGCGGCGCGTGGCCGGCAATCTCTGGGGCCGCGAAGCCGCCGCGCTGGCCAAGGACATCGGCGCGCGACAAGTGATCCCTTGCCATTACGATTTGTTTGAATTCAACACCGCATCACCGGATGAATTTGTGGCGGCGTGTGAAGAACTCGGCCAGCCTTATTGCGTTCTGAAAAACGGCGGTCACTGGAGCAGTAACGGTGAATTGTTAAGTGCGAAGTGAAACGGCGTTCAAGGGAATGATTGATGGCGCTTGTGATGTTTGTGGGAAGTCGGTCATGCCTCTCAAGCCGGTTCCCGGCACGATTGGCTTAACATTTTCTTGATATCCGGCCATAACGGTTGGAGATCTGTTTCATCGAGCGCGATTGCCTGGATGTTCCGTTTGTTGCCGAGGGAATATGCCGTTTCCAGCCAGTCTCGCGCCTCGGGAATTCTGCCGAGCAGGCAGGCGTAGCATGCGAGGTTGTAGGGCACGAGGGGATCTGCGGGATGCAACTTGGCGGCCGGAAGCAGACTGTCGTAGGCGGCTTGCACGCTGCCACCCGTGGCCCGGCGGGCCGAGTACCCGGCGTCAATCCAACCCCCGACCCGTTCCGGTGCCTGCGACACCAACGTCCGGGCGATTCTTGAGGCTTCATCCCATTTCTTCGCGGACGCCAAAATCTGAAACTCCAACTCCAACACATCCGGGTGGGTGCGCATTTCCGGCGGGAATTGCTCCAATTCCTCGGCGGCAGCGGATTCGTTGCCCAGTTCCAACCAACCCGTTGCAGCCCGCAAATAGAAATCGTATGGCGGCTTCAGCGCTTCCATCGTGCGCGACAGATACCACACAGCCGGATCCTTGTCGATTCTGTCGGGCAATTTAGGCTGTTGTTTCCACTGGCCCGTCAAATTAAGATCGATTGATTTGGTATTGAAACGCCAGCACATTCCACGGATGATCTCGCCATCAATCAGCCGAAACGCACATTTTAACCAAACACAACCGTAGTTTTATTATGGCTAAACAAACCTTCAGATACGCAACCCGCCGTCAGTTCATCAGCACCTCGGTGCTGGCCACCTTCGGATTCACCTACCTGCCCAGCCGCGTGTGGGGCGCGAATGAGCGCCTGGCCTTCGCTGGCATCGGCGTCGGCGGCAAAGGCTCCAGCGACATCGATGGAGCCGGAAACCTCGGCGATGTCGTGGCGATCTGCGACGTGGATGACAACACGCTCAATGCGAAGGCGAAACAATTCTCCAAGGCCGAAAAATTCAATGATTACCGCGTCATGCTGGAGAAGATGGGATCCAAGATCGACGCCGTCACCGTGAGCACGCCGGACAGCACGCATTGCTCGGCGGCGGCCACCGCCATCAAGCTGGGCAAACATGTGTATTGCCAGAAGCCCTTGACGCACGATGTCTGGGAGGCGCGGCATTTGAAAGACCTGGCCAAGAAGCACAAGGTCTGCACGCAAATGGGCAATCAGGGCACGGCGGAAAATGGATTGCGCCGCGCGGTCGAAATCGTGCAGTCCGGCGCCATCGGCGGCGTCCACGAAGTGCATGTGTGGACGAATCGTCCCGTGTGGCCGCAAGCCCCCGATGTTATCGCGCGTCCAACTGAGGTAGTGCCCGTGCCGGCGCATGTGCATTGGGATCTTTTCCTCGGTCCCGCGCCAGCGCGTCCGTATCATCCCGCGTATCATCCATTCAAATGGCGCGGCTGGTGGGATTTTGGAACCGGCGCGTTGGGAGACATGGCGTGCCACACGGCCAACATGGCATTCATGGCGTTGAAGCTCGGTCACCCGTTGACCATCGAGGCCGAGACTGGTCCGATCAACTCGGAAACCTTTCCGGCCTGGGCCACGATCACGTTTGAATTTCCGGCGCGGGGCAACATGCCGCCTGTAAAATTCATCTGGCACGAAGGCAAGACGCCCGATGGCAAAAAGAACCTGCCGTCGCCGGATTTGATGTATGGCCAGAAAGCGTCGGACAGCGGATCGCTGCTGATCGGCGACAAAGGCACGCTCTATTCGCCGAACGATTACGGCGCGGCGTTCACGTTGTATCCGGAAAAGGATTTCAAGGATTACCAGGATCCTCCGCAGATTCTGCCGCGCAATGGCAAGGGCGACCAAGGTATGAAGAACGAATGGGTGGAAGCGATCCGGGCGAACAAGCCGTCCCTCGCACTGTCCAACTTTGAATATGCGGGTGCGCTGACCGAGACGATCCTGCTGGGCAACGTGGCCATGCGGGTCGGGAAAAAACTAAAGTGGGACGGCCCCAAGTTGAAAGTCACCAACGCGCCGGAAGCCGCCCAATATATCAAACGCGAATACCGCGCGGGCTGGACGGCCTGAGCCGCCAGGCGGTTTCGTAATCAGTTCAAAAACATGCTGGCAACCGTCGGCATGTTTTTTGTCGCGGATTTCCACGGTTTGGGGAGCGCGCCCGCCCCGCGCGCAACGGGCCGCGCCCTCGCGCCCTGTGCGGGACAACCGCAGCAGCGGAATCGTTCTGTCATCCGAGTGCCTTGAGTTCGGCGCGAGGGCGCGCCGAACCGCAGCCGGGGCGGCTGCACTCCCCTTGCATCCCAATCGTGTCACTCCACGTCCGACGAGGTGGTTTCGGTGCTTTGCTTCTCCGACTTGTTTGTTTTTTCATCCGCAAGGATCGCATCTATTGCTTTCTGCGCGTCACTCTGCAATTCCAGGTCGGAAAGATAGCGCCGTATCTGCGGAAGTGCGGGAGTGGCCATTTGGCCGAGCGCTTGGAAGGCTCCCAGCGCTTGAATACGCCTCATTTCGCCGTCAACATGTTGAACGGAGATCACAGACTGTTTTCTAGCGAAGTGAACAAATATTGACTTTGTGGGCGAATGTTTGGTTCCAAGCTCGTGAACTAGGTAAGGCAACGCTTTAACACCGATGTTCCTTACGGCTCTGTCCGCCGCTTCTGTGTCGAATCCAGTGTGGCTCCCGATGTCTCCGTGACCTTCCGTCAGCCATGAACTGAGTGGCCTTCCTTCCCACTTTGGTTCTTGGTGTGCGGAAAAAGCCGTCACGATGAATACGCATGCCAGCGCGCTGAGACTGACGAATATGATGAAGCGGTAACGGTTCACGTGAATTGGTAATGCTTGGCTTCAGTGGCCTGGCGTTGGACGAGCATGGCTGTCCGTCGCCTAGTTGGCAATTTTTTGCCGCATCGTTTTAACCGCCAGCCCCAGCCACAGCGCGCCGGAGATGAGTAACGCCGCGGGCAGGATCAAGACCGCTTTTTGCAGATTGTTCCAATGGTCGGAGAGATGGCCGACGATTTCCGCCGACCACATGTCGCCGAACAGGTGGATCATAAAAATGGAGATGGCCATGGCACTGGCGCGCAAGTTCACGGGCACGGTTTCGAGAATGAGCGTGTTGACCGGGCCGGTAGAGAGGAACAGCAGGAACATCCCGAACGCCAGGCAGCTCATCGCGAGCGTCGTGTTGCCAATCGTGAACGCCGCCACCACCACCGGCACGGCGGCGAGCGTGGAGCAGCCGAGCATGAGCGCATAACCGGCGGGGTTGCGCTTTTGCCATGCGGTCGCGGCAAACCCGCCGACGAGCGTGCCCACGAGTCCCGACACCACCAGCACCGCACCGAAGAAAAGGCTGGCCTTGGCTTGCGGCACCTTGTGGATATCGATGAGAAATCGAGGCCCCCAAAAGGCGAACGCACCCAGCGCGAACGTGTAGGCGACGTAGCCCCAGATCACGAGTTGATAATCGGCGAGCGTAAAGAGTTTGAGCACGTCGCGCGGCTTGGGTTTGGCGACGGTTTGATGTTCGGACTGCCCGCGTTGCGGTTCGCGAAACGGCAGCAGCAGCAGCGCCAGCAGCAGTCCGGGCGCGCCCGCCCAGATGAATGCCGAGCGCCAGCCAAAATGTTCTCCCACGTAGCCGCCGATCAGATAACCGAGCGCCGAGCCGACGGGGATGGCGACGTAAAAAATCGTCAGCGCGTTGTTGCGTTTGGCGGGTGGAAAGGTGTCGGAGATGAGGCTGGGACTGATGGTCGCGTAGCTCGCTTCGCCCACGCCCACGAGGATGCGATAGAACAGGAGCAGGCCAAACCCACCGGCGAATCCGGTCAGCATCGTGCCCAGGCTCCAGATAAAAATGCCGAGCGCGATGAGCCACTTGCGCGCCATGCGGTCGCCGAGATAACCGAAGAACGGCGCGGTGACGAAGTAGCCGATCATGAAGATGGTGTTGATCCGGCCGAGCTGGGCGGCGGTGAGGTGGAATTCGTTTTGCAGCGGCGTCAGGACGGTGGGGATGATCTGGCGGTCGAGATAATTCAGGAGGTTCAACCCGGTGAGGATGAATAGCGTCCAGAAAGGAGAAAGAGTGCGTTGTTTCATGTCGGGGTGTTCGCGGCGGGCGCGGAGTTGGTTAACGGATGACAGGACATGGCCGGTTGCTGATGTTGCCGACGGACAAAGGCAATGCCGCCCAGCAGCAGCACGGCCAGGGCGGCGAGTTGATAACCACTGATCGGGCCAAACAGGCGCGGGGTGGCACGCTTGAACTCGTGGAAAAAACGGAACGCGCCGTAGGCCATCAAATACAGATGAAAATGCTGCCCGGGCAAAATCCGGCGGTGGCGCAAAAAACAAAAGGCCAGGATGGCGGTGGCGTTGAACAGGATTTCCAGTGGCACGGCCGGCCAGCGGGCGTCGCCACGCGAGTCGGTGAGAGTGAACCACGAAGGTTCGCAGAGTTCTCCCAAACAGCAGCCATGCAGCCAGCATCCGACGCGGCCGAGGATGATGCCCACAGGGGCAATGAGCGCGAACCAATCTCCGGTGGCGCTGGTGTAGCCGAGGAGGCGTTTGGCGATTTCCACACCCGCGTA
>JBKJSC010000135.1:0-13421 GCA_046593035.1 Limisphaerales bacterium
CTGCTCAAGAAATGCCTCGACCAGGTGCCCGGCGTGAAAGCCGTCGCGCACTTGAGCGGCTGGCCCAAGGACGCGAACGCCTTTGACGGCGCGGACGCCATTCTCCTTTACATGGACGGCGGTGGCGGACATCCCGCCGTGCAGCCCGAACATTTGCAACAGCTCGACGCGTTGATGAAAAAGGGCGTCGGCCTCGGCTGCGCGCATTACGCGGTCGAGGTGGAAAAGGGCAAGGGCGGCCCTGAGTTTCAGCAGTGGATCGGGGGTTATTACGAAGGTGGCTATTCTTGCAACCCGATGTGGAAGCCGGAATACACGCGCTTCCCGAATCATCCCATCGCGCGCGGCGTGCAGCCGTTCAGCGTCACGGATGAATGGTACATGACCATGCGCTTCCGCCCCGACATGAAGGGCATCACGCCGATCTTGGTCGCCAAACCTTCCGACGCCGTGCGCAAAGGCCCGTATGTGTACCCGCCCGGCCCGTATGAGCACATCGTCGCCGCGAGCGGACGCGACGAGACCATGATGTGGGCGTTGCAACGTGACGACGGCGGGCGCGGCTTCGGTTTCACCGGTGGCCACAAGCACACCAACTGGGGCAATGAGAATTTCCGCAAAGTCGTTTTGAACGCGCTCCTGTGGATCGCGAAAGTCGAAGTGCCGGCCAACGGCGTGGCCTCCACCCTTTCCGAAACCGATCTCACCGCTAACCTCGATCCCAAAGGCGGCAACAAACCCAAACCCACCGCCACCACTTCCACCGCGCCCGCCAAACCGGTCAACGCGAAATTTCGCAGCGGCATCGTGACTTCCGGTGCGATCAAAGTGGACGCGGACATCACTGGCGCAAAGAACTTGTATCTCGTCGTGACCGATGGCGGGAATGGTTTCAGTTGTGATTGGGCGGATTGGGCCAACGCGCAGCTTGCGCGCGCCGACGGCACCACGGTCAAGCTCACCGACCTTAAATGGAAATCCGCCTCCGCCGGCTGGGGCGAAGTGCGCGTGGACAAGAATGTCGCGGGTCAGCCGATGAAAATCAACGGCAAGAAAATCGACAACGGCATTGGCACTCACTCGCCGTCGCTGATCCACTTCGAATTGCCGGAGGGAAATTTCACGCGCTTCTCCGCCACGGCCGGACTCGACAATGGCGGCACCGACCAGGTCGGCGGCGCGCAGGTGGAGTTTCTCGTCTGCACGGAACCTCCGCCGGTCGCGTTGCTCGCCATCACCGGCGCGGCCGTGGATGCGGTCGTGCCGAAGGAACGTTCCGGTCCCGAAGCCGCTAAGGAATACTTGAAGACGATGACCGTGGCCGACGGCCTCGAGGTCACGCTGTTCGCCTCCGAACCGATGGTGAAAAATCCGACCGACATCGACATCGACGAGCGCGGGCGCGTCTGGGTCGCCGAGGGCGTCAACTATCGTTCCAGCTTCCAAAAGTGGGGCGTTCTCGATCCCAAAGGCGACCGCATCGTGGTGTTGCAGGACACGAACGGCGATGGCGCGGCGGACAAGGAGACGGTGTTTTACCAGGACCCCAGCATCAATGCCGCGCTCGGCGTGTGTGTGCTGGGCAACAAAGTCATCGTTTCCAGCAGTCCCAATGTTTTTGTGCTCACCGACACCGACGGCGACGGCATCGCGGACAAGCGCGAATTGCTTTTTACGGACATCAAGGGCTTCGACCATGACCACGCGATGCACGCGTTCGTGTTCGGCCCAGACGGCAAGCTGTACTTCAACTTCGGCAATGCGGGCGGCCAGTTGCGCCGTCCCTCCGAGGCGTTGAAAAACATTCCACTCCACGGCCTCATCGACAAGGAAGAGATGAAGAAAGGCCCGCTCGTCGTGGACCTGGCAGGCAACGAAGTCACGGACCAGGGCAAACCGTATCGCCAGGGCATGGTGTTCCGCAGCAACCTGGACGGTTCAGATGTCGAAGTTCTCGGCCACAACTTCCGCAACAACTACGAAACGGGCGTGGACTCGTTCGGCACGCTTTGGCAATCGGACAACGACGACGATGGCAACAAAGGCGTCCGCATCAACTACGTCATGGAATTCGGCAATTACGGTTACACCGATGAAATGACGGGCGCGGGCTGGGCCGATGGCTGGAAAAAGGCGGCGGCTAAAGGCGTTTCCGAATCAGAGAAGATTTTTTATGAATGGCACCAATACGATCCCGGCACCGTGCCGAACCTGCTGCACACCGGGGCCGGTTCACCGACAGGCATCGCCGTTTACGAGGGGAAATTGCTCCCGAAGATTTTCCAGGGCCAGGTGATTCATTGCGACGCCGGGCCGCGCGTGGTGCGCGCTTATCCGGTCAAAGCCGACGGCGCGGGCTACAAGGCGGAAATGGTCGATATCCTGACGAGCAGTGATTCGTGGTATCGCCCCTCGGACGTCTGCACCGGGCCGGATGGCGCGCTCTACATCGCCGATTGGAACGATCCGGGCGTGGGCGGCCACAACATGCAGGATCACATTCTCGCGCAGATGACCGGGCGCATCTATCGCGTCGCGCCGCCGGGGTTCAAGTCCGTCGTGCCGAAGCTTGATCTCAAGTCGGCGACGGGCTGCGTGGCCGCGCTGCAATCGCCCAATTTGTCCACGCGCTATCTGGCCTGGACCGGCTTGAACCAGATGCAAGGCAAGGCGGAGAAGGAACTGCTCAAGGTTTGGAATGGCGCGGACTCACGCCAACGCGCGCGCTCGTTGCAGTTGCTGGCGCGGATCAAGGGCAGTGAAAAGAAATACGTCGAGGCCGCTTTGAAGGACAAGGACGCCGACCTGCGCATCACCGGTTTGAGGATTGCGCGCGCGCTCAAGCTCGACGTAGTTGCTTCCGTGAAAATGCTGGCCAAAGACCCATCCGCGCAGGTTCGCCGGGAATGCGCCATCGCGCTGCGACACAGTAAATCGCCGGAAGCGCCGAAACTCTGGACCCAGCTCGCGCAACAACACGACGGCAAGGATCGCTGGTATCTCGAAGCGCTCGGTATCGGCGCGGACAAGCAGGAGGCCAAGTTCTTTTCCGCCTGGCTCGAAGCTGCGGGTAGCAACTGGAACACCGCCGCCGGACGCGACATCATCTGGCGCTCGCGCGCACCACAAGCAGCTTCGTTGATCGCCAGGATCGTCATCGACAAGGCGACGAAGGAAGACGAGAAACCCCGCTATATGCGCGCGCTGGATTTCATTCCCAAGAGCAAGGAAAAGGATGACGCGCTCGCCACCATCGCGCTGGGTGGCTTGTAATTCATCAGCTCCGAATTGAAAGAACCCGGCGTCGCCCGCCCATGCAACCGCATTTTGGAGTCCGAACTAAAGCGAGGTTTGCCGTCCTTGCCAGCCTCCTTGCAGTTATGTTGGTCGTGGGCGCGGAACCAATTTCGCCGGAGCGCCTGGTGACGATGATCGAGGCGTTGACGCGGCTGAGTCCCGAGCAAGTCAACGGCAATCCCAAACTCAAGGAAGCGCTGGGCCGGGTGCTGGAAGCCACGCGCGGCACGCCGCAATTTCTCAAGCTCGTGCAGCAATTTCAGTTGCCGGATCAAAACGCGGGCCTGCTCGAAATCGCCGTCAAAAATCCGGCGGACGAAAGCGGCGTGGCGGCGATGCGCCTGATTCTCGCGAGCCAAGATTTCGCGCTCCTGCAAAATACCCTCAATGGAACCAATGCCGTCGCCGCCCTGAAAACCGTCGAGACGCTGGGCAACACGGGCGACAAAAAAATCCTGCCGTTGCTCCAGCCGCTCGTCACGGAAACGAAACGCGATCCCGCCTTGCGCAAACAAGTGGTGCGCTCGCTCGCTCAAATCCAGGAGGGCGCGGCGGGTTTGCTCAAGCTGGCCCGCGAAGACATGCTGCCCGCCGACTTGAAATTGACCGCGAGCATGGAGTTGAACCAGGTCCGCTGGCCGGCGCTCAAGGCCGAGGCCGCGCAAGTGCTGCCGTTGCCTCAAGGCCGGAACGCGGAACCGCTCCCGCCGGTGGCCGAGCTGGTGAAACGGCCGGGCGACATTGCCAAAGGCGCAGCCATCTTCCGGCGGCCGGAAGTCGGCTGCATCAGTTGCCACAAGGTCAACAACGAAGGCGTGGATTTCGGCCCGGCCCTTTCCGAGATCGGCACCAAGCTCGGCAAGGACGCGATCTACGAAGCGATCCTTGATCCGAGCGCGGGGATTTCCTTTGGTTTCGAAGCGTGGCAGGTCGAGTTCAAATCGGGCGACGAAGCGTATGGATTAATTGTCAGTGAAACCGGCGACGAGATTGCGATGAAGGACGCGAAGGCTATTCTCACCCGCTACAAAAAGAGTGACCTCAAGTCGCGCGTGCCATCCAAGCTCTCCATCATGCCCGCCGGCTTGCAACTCACCATGTCCACGCAGGACTTGGTGGACTTGGTGGAATATCTCGCCTCGTTGAAGAAGAAGTAAGGCGGCAGCCACGCGAGCTCCCGGCTTCGCGGATAGCCTCGGCTCAAACATCGAATCAGAATCTTATTCTGTTCCCGGGCGCACCCTTTGAAAACGCGCTGGAGGACTTTGCGGCAGCGTGTCCCCGCCGCCCATGCTGCGAGGCAAATCCAGCATTGCAAGGCGTGTTTGCTTCGCTAACCTCCTTGCTTTAGCAGAGAAAACAAAACGACCAGAACACCATTTAACCAAAATCATTTCGCGTAGCTTCGGCTGCTGTCCGTAACGAAACCTCGGAAATTTCGACACAAGACACAGCGCTTGAAGTGCGCCCCGACAGGGGCGCATTGAAAGCGTTCTCTTGTGGGCCCTCCGAGGTGCCTGTTGCGGGACGCAAGTAAGTGCGTCCCATTTTTATTCAGGCACCAGAGTTCCCACAAAGACAGTCTCCAAACAGGGCTGATTCGCACGCGAGCGAACAGCCATGCCGCGCATCTTCGACAACATCGCGCAAGAGCTTCTGCCCGCCTTGCGGCAGACTCTTGAGCGTTCCGACCGCTCTGATTTCTGCGTCGGCTATTTCAATCTGCGCGGTTGGAAGGCGATTGATGAACACGTCGAGCAGTGGCTTGGCGGAGAAGGGCACCAATGCCGCCTGCTCGTCGGGATGCAGCGCTTGGAGGAAGCGGAACTCCGCGATGCCTTGCAGCGTGTGCGGCGCGGCGAACTGCTCGACAACGCCACAGCCCGTCGGATGCGCCAGCAAGCGGCGAAGTCGTTCAAGGAACAACTCACCTGGGGTTGTCCCACGCGCAACGATGAAGCCGCGTTGCGCCGCCTCTCCGTCCAACTCCGCGCGAAGAAGCTCGCGGTGAAGCTGTTTCTGTCGCACCCGCTTCACGCCAAGCTCTACCTCTGCTTCCGCCCCGACCCCGACAATCCCATCACCGCCTATCTCGGCAGCAGCAACCTGACTTTTTCCGGTCTGAGCGCGCAGGGCGAGTTGAACGTGGACGTGCTTGACCACGACGCGACAAAAAAACTGACGCTGTGGTTCAATGACCGCTGGGATGACCGCTGGTGTCTCGACATCTCCGATGAACTCGCTGACATCATTGACCAAAGCTGGGCGCGTCCCGATTTGCTTTCGCCATACCACGTCTATCTTAAAATGGCGTGGCATCTCTCCGAGGAAGCCCGCGAGAGCCAGCACCGTTACAAACTGCCGAAGCAACTTCATCAGGAACTTTTTCCCTTCCAACGCGCTGCCGTGCTGGTCGCCGCGGGCCATCTCGAAAAGCGCGGCGGCGTTCTGCTTGGCGACGTGGTGGGTCTTGGAAAAACCTTCATGGCCACGGCGCTCGCGCGTTTGATGGAAGACCGGCACGACCTGCAAACTCTCATCCTGTGTCCGCCCAATCTCGTTCCGATGTGGGAAGACTACCGCCACCGCTACGGCTTGCGCGGGCGCGTGATGTCGCTCGGCAAGGTCATAGAAGATCTCCCGCAACTCATCCGCCACCGCCTCGTCATCGTGGACGAAAGCCACAACCTGCGGAATCGCGAGGGCCGCCGCTATCTCGCCATCAGAAATTACATCGCGCAAAACACCGAGTTCACCGTGCTGCTCTCGGCTACGCCATTCAACAAGGAGTTCGCCGATGTCGCCAACCAACTCCGGCTTTTCCTTTCCGACGATGACGATCTCGGTGTGCGCCCGGAACGCTGGCTGCGCGACCTGACCGCCGAAGACCTCGCGCAACTCCAGATCAATCCTAAGACGCTGCGCGCGTTTCAGGCGAGTCCGTTCCCGGACGATTGGCGCGACTTGATGCGGCTCTTTCTCGTGCGCCGCACGCGCTCGTTCATCGAGAAGCATTACGCCGAGAAGGATGAAACTCGCGACCGCTACTTCATCAACTACGCCGACGGCCGCCGTGCCTACTTTCCAAAACGCGAGCCGCGCACGGTCAAGTTCGACATTGATGAGAACGACAAGAGCGATCAATACGCCGCCCTGTTTTCGCCTGCAGTCGTTGATACCATTGGTCATCTCCATCTGCCGCGCTACGGCCTGCAAAAATACCTTCACCTCACTCCATACCCGATGCCCGATGGTGCCGAGCAGGTCGTGCTGGCCGACTTGAACCGCGCAGGCAAGCGGCTCATCGGCTACGTCCGCACCAATCTTTTCAAGCGCCTCGAAAGCTGCGGTCACTCGTTCCTGCTTTCGTTGCAGCGGCACATTCTCCGCAACCACATCCTGCTGCACGCGCTCGCGCAGTCGAAACCGCTGCCCATCGGCACGCAGTTGGGCGACCTGCTGGATGTTTCCGACGCGGAAGAAGCCGAACTCGCCCTCGCGCTTGAACAAACATCCGGCGCGCTGAAAACCGAATCCGACTTCACCCATCGCGCCGCCGCGCTCTACCAACTGCTCGCCACGGCGCAGAAGAGCAAGTTCCGCTGGGTGCGCCCCGGCTTGTTCAACGATGAACTCGCCCAGCATCTTCACGCCGACGCTGAAGCTCTGCGCGCGATTTTGGAAAAGACCGGCGAGTGGGATGACTCCCGCGACGCCAAGCTCAAGAAGCTGCTCCGCCTCATCTCGCAAAAGCACAAGCATGAGAAGCTGCTCATCTTCTCACAATTCGCCGACACAGTGCGGTATCTCGAAAAGCAGGTTGAAGCCGCGAACGTCACGCATCTCCGTGCCGTCACCGGCACCGACCCCGACCCCACGGCGGCGGCATGGGCCTTCAGTCCGCGCAGCAATAAGAAAAACGTCTCCGCCGCTGATGAAACCCGCGTGCTGCTGGCGACGGACGTTTTGAGCGAAGGCCAAAACCTTCAGGACTGTTCCATCGTCGTGAATTTCGATCTGCCGTGGGCCATCATCCGGCTCATCCAGCGCGCGGGCCGTGTGGATCGCATCGGGCAAGAGGCGCTCACCGTCACCTGCTACACGTTCCTGCCGGCGGACGGCGTGGATCGCATCATCAATCTCCGCAACCGGCTTCGCGGACGCCTCAAGCAGAGCGAGGAGATCCTCGGCACGGATGAAACTTTCTTCGACGAGGACATCGGCCAGGCCAAGGCGTGGCACGATCTCTACAACGAAAAATCCGGCGCGCTCGACGATTCGGACGACGAAGTTGATCTCGGCTCCTTCGCGCTCGGCATCTGGCAGGACGCCATCAAGGACAACCCCGCGCTGCAAACAGCCGTCGAGTCGCTGCCCGATGTGGTCTTCTCCGCGAAAGCCGCTCCGCCGTCGGCCACTCCTGGCGCGCTCGTATTTCTCCGCACCGCTGAAGGCGCGAACGCCCTCGCCCGTGTGGACAACGACGGCAAGCTCGTTTCCGAATCGCCGCGCGCGATTCTCGAACTCGCCGCCTGTGCGCCTGACACGCCCGCGCTCCCGCGCGCGGAGAATCATCACGACCTTGTCGCCATCGCCGCCGATGCGGTGGTGAAGGAGCAGCCCGCCATGACCGGCGCGCTTGGCTCGCGCTCCGGCCCGAAATACAAAGCCTACCACCGCCTCAAAGATTATTGGGCGAGCGTCGAGGGGACTCTGTTCGCCAAGCCGCTCGCAGCCCTGCCCCGCGCGCTGGAGGAAATGCTCAAGGGCCACCTTACCGAATACGCCCGTGACACGCTTTCCCGCGAACTGCGCCAGGGTTTGCCGTCGGAACATCTCGCGCAATTCGTCCTCGAATTGCGGAACGATAACCGCCTCGTGATCCTCGACGATTCCGCGCCGCCCCCGCCGCCGCAAATCATCTGCTCGCTCGGACTCCGCGCTGATTGATGCCATGCCTCTGAATCTCCAAGCCACCCGGCAGCACCTTCAGGACTTCGACTTCCGCAAGTTGTTCATCAACGAACTCGGCTGGAACAATCCGCCGTTCGCACTCAAGCCTGCCGACGCCGAAGCAAAGGGCGGCATCCGTTTCCATCGCGCGCCCGTGGCTGTGCTCTCTGGTATCCACGTCTTTGAAATCACCACGCCCGGCGGCGCGATTCCCGACGCCAAAACCCGCGCTATCATCCACGCCGCCGTCTCCGCACTCGCGGCGGAAAATCTTCTCATCTTCACCGACTCCGCGCGCACGCAGAGCCTTTGGTATTGGGTCAAGCGCGAGGCTGGCAAATCCCACGCCCGCGACCATCTCTACGTGAAAGGTCAGCCCGGCGACTTGTTCCTGAGCAAGCTTGCCGCGCTCGTCGTGGACATCAGCGAACTGGACGCGCAAGGCAACATCCCGCTCACCGAAGTCGCCCGCCGCCTCAAGGACGCCCTCGATGTCGAGCGCGTCACCAAAAAGTTCTACGGCGATTTCGACATTCAACGCCTGGAGTTCACCGAACTTATTCGCGGCATCAAGGACGACCACCAGCGCCGCTGGTATGCCTCCGTGCTGATGAACCGCCTCATGTTCATCTGGTTTCTCCAGAAGAAATTCTTTCTCGACGGGCGCAACTCCCATTACCTGACCGACAAGCTCGGTTTCAGCCGCCAGAAACTCGGGGCGGACAAATTCTATCCCGTCTTCCTCAACGCGCTGTTCTTCGAGGGCTTCGCCAAACCGGAACCCGCGCGCAGCAACGACGTCCGCGCCTTGCTCGGGAAAATCCGCTACCTGAACGGCGGTTTGTTCCTGCCGCACCACGTCGAACTCAACCACGGCTTCCCCGACCAGCCGCGCATCCTGATCCCCGACCGCGCGTTCGAGAACGTCTTCAATCTCTTTGGCCGCTACTCGTGGAATCTCAACGACACGCCCGGCGGACAGGCCGACGAAATCAATCCCGACGTGCTCGGCTACATCTTCGAGAAATACATCAACCAAAAGGAATTCGGCGCTTACTACACGCGCCCGGAGATGACCGGCTACCTGTGCGAGCGCACCATCTTCAAGCTCGTGCTCGACCGCGTGAACAAGGCGCTCAACCGCCAGTTTCATTCCATTTCCGATCTGCTCTTGAATCTCGACGCCAAAATCTGCCGCGTCCTCGTGTTGGAAATTCTGCCCGCGCTCCGATTGCTCGATCCTGCGTGCGGTTCAGGCGCGTTCCTCGTCGCGGCGATGAAGGTGCTCATCAACATTTACTCCGCCATCCTTGGCAAGGTGGAACTGGAATACCTCGGCGACTCGGACTTGAAGCGATGGCACGACGAAGTTCACGGCGACCATCGCGCCCCGGCCTACTACATCAAGAAACGCATCATCACCGAAAACCTCTTTGGCGTGGACATCATGGAGGAAGCCACGGAAATCGCCCGGCTGCGCCTTTTCCTCGCGCTCGTCGCGTCCGCGCAGACGGAAGACCAACTTGAACCGCTTCCAAACATTGATTTCAATATCCTCGCTGGCAATTCACTCATCGGGTTGCTCCACGTTGACCCAAAGAAATTCGACGCCGGACAATCCAAGGCCGGTGGCTCGCAGGATCGTCTGACACTTCAGCACGGCAGCGACCTCGGCTTCACGGTCGAAACCAAGACCGCGCCGACGAAATCGGAAACCGCCGCCACTTTTGTCGCGCAACAGAACGCCGCGCGCTTCGCCGCGATTCTGGAGGACAAAAACAAATCCATCGAACTCTACCGCAGGCACGCGTTCCAACCGGGCGAGAAAGACGGCCTCGATCAAGAAGAACGCGTCTTCCGACTCCGCGAGCACATCGAGAAAGTTCGCGAGGAATCCTACGCGCGCCTCAATCAATTGCTTCTCGACGAGTTCAACGCGCTTGGCATCAAGTTTGAGGAAAGCACTTGGGACGAAAAAGAGAACTGTGAAGGCAAGTCAATCAAACGGTCATTGAAACTCGCAGACATGAAAGCTCTTCAGCCATTTCACTGGGGCTACGAATTTGACAAGGTGCTTGCCGGGGGCGGCTTTGACGGCCTCATCACCAACCCGCCGTGGGAAACTTTTCAACCCGACGCAAAAGAGTTTTTTGCCGAATACAGCGACTTGGTAACGAAAAAGAAAATGGACATCAAAGAGTTCCAGAAGGAACTCAAGCGCCTGCTTCGTGACCCTGAAGTCATGGAGGCATGGCTCGACTATCACAGTCGCTTCAATTATCAGCGCAACTTTTTTCGCTTTGCTTCGCAGTATGCCAATCAAGTTCCAATCATAGACGGCAAGCGTCACGGGAAGGACGTTAATCTGTTCAAGTTGTTCGTGGAGCAAGCTGTCCATCTGCTTCGTCCGGGCGGTCAATGCGGCATCGTCATTCCGAGCGGTATCTACACAGACTTGGGAACGAAAAAACTGCGTGAGATGCTTTTTGCTGAAACACAACTTCAGGGACTTTTCGGCTTTGAGAACCGTAAGGAAATATTTGAAGGAGTGGACTGTCGTTTCAAATTCGCCGTTCTGACCTTTGAGAAAGGCGGCAACACGAAAGAATTTCCTGCCGCGTTCATGCGACACGATGTTGCCGACCTAACTCGATTCCCACACGAGGGCGCGTTGACCATAAAAGTTGATTTAGTGAAACGTCTTTCGCCGGATTCGCTATCCGTCATGGAGTTCAAAAGTGAAAAAGATGTTCGCATCGCGGAAAAGATGCTCGCCCATCCTCTGTTGGGCGACGAATCCGCCGCTGGCTGGCGGCTTGAATTGCATCGCGAGTTCAACATGACCGACGACGCGCCTTTGTTCCAAAAAGAGCCAACTACTAACTCACTACCACTTTTCGAGGGCAAGATGATATGGCACTTCAGCCACACACTTGCCGAACCGCGTTTCTGGGTTGATGGAAAAAAGGGCAGACGAGCTTTGCTCGGCAGACAACCAGATGCCGGGCAGCAGTTGGGCTTCCAAAAATATCGGATGGCCTATCGTTCGGTCGCATCAAACACGAACGAGCGCAGCATGATTGCCACGGTCATTCCGCCGTGCTTTACGGGCAACTCCGTGAACATCTGCGAGAGCTTGGATCAGAAAGACCAGTTGTTCTGCGTCGCGGTTTTGGATTCATTCGCCATTGACTGGTTTCTTCGGCAAAAGGTCACGACGAACATCAATATGTTCTTCGTGTATCAACTTCCCGTTCCGCGCCTGAGTTCGGCGGACGCGGCGTTTGGGCCAATCGTGAAGCGGGCGGCGCAGTTGATTTGCACCACGCCGGAATTTGACGCGCTGGCCAAGGAAGTCGGCATGGGCAGCCACAAGTCCGGCGTCACCGCCCTCGCCGCCCGCGCCCAATTGCGCGCCGAGTTGGACGGCCTCATCGCCCACCTCTACGGCCTGACCGAAACCGAGTTCACCCACATCCTCACCACCTTCCCCATCGTCGCCCAACCCGTAAAAGACGTCGCGTTGGAATCTTTTCGCGCGGTGGCAAGAGGAACTCTCAAATGAAAACCAATCTGAACGGCCTCAGCCGTGAAAGAGAATGGCACACCGCATGTCAGACACCGTGAGCAAAGAATTCATGGCCTTGGGCCGTGAAGTAGCCCGAACGGGCAAGACGCACAGCATCAAAGTCCGGGAGTTGCTGAATCATTTCGGCCAGGAACGGCGTGGACGCGAAGTCATTCGGTTCATCAATTACAAATTGCGCTACCTTGGTCTCGATACGGAACCACGCTTCGACGAGGTTCATATCGACGGCAATGTCCGGATCATCCCCCGCCCAAAGCGGCTTCCGGGCCGCCCGCGCAAGCACGGGACCGAACCGGCGACAGCAGTCGCCAGCACGAGCGCGCCGCAACATGCGCCCACCGCCATCTCGACGAGCACGGTGGGTGAAGCGGACGAGGAGGCGGAGGAAGCACGCCGCCCTTACCTGACCATCGGGTTGCTCGCGTGCGCGGATCGCAAGCCGCATTGCGTCCGGCCCGGCGATGATTTGAAGACGGCGGTCACGTTGCTGCTGATGCACAAAATTTCCCATGTGCCCGTGATGCAAACCGAGCGCGTGGCCGAGGGCGTGATTACATGGCGGTCAATCGGTCAGGCGAAGGCGGGAAACCGCGACGCCGTCAAAGCTGGCGACTGCATGGAGCCGGTGCGTGTCCTCGCGCAGAATGCAGCGTTGTTTGATGCGGTGAGGGAAATCATCCAGCACGGAGTCATTCTGGTGCAGGCGAAGGACAAGACGATCTGCGGGCTGGTGACTGCCAAAGACATCACGGAGCAGTTTGTGGCTCTGTCCGAACCATTCCTCTTTCTTGAACAGATCGAGAATCATCTGCGCGGGCTGCTGGAGAAGGCCAAACTCACGGCGCAGGAAATGCGCGATTTGATCGATCCGTCGGACTCAGCGCGGAAGGCCACGGCGACCAAAGTAGATGACCTGACCTTTGGAGAATACCTGCGTGGATTGGGGCGGCAAGATTTGTGGGGACGCCTGAAACTTGGCATCGACCGCAACTTGTTCGTGCAGCGTCTGGACGCCATCCGCAAGATTCGGAACAGCGTGATGCATTTTCATCCCGATGGCATTTCAGTAACCGACCGTGAAGTGCTGGCAAAAACCCGAGAAATGCTGCAAGGGCTCTAGCTGCTGAAATCCCGTCCTCTACATATAGACCATGTGCTGGCGCGGCCCCAGGGCTTCACGGCGGAGGAATTGGGCTTTATCATCTGCCCGCCGCCGAATGTCCGGAAGCCGAGTTCGCCCACATGTCCACGCGACACCCCTTGCATCCAATTCGTGAATGACGCCGCTTTGACAGCTATCGCGCCAGAGCCTCAATACTCCTTGTTGGCCGATTTAGAAACCAGCGCTCCAATCCATTCACGCTCATCGGCGTTCATCCGGGGTTGAAGGTACGGACATTTTCAATTCCCGCACCAGAAACCCAAGCTTGTCCGCCGCTTCCTCGATCAGCTTGGTGGTCGGTTTGCCCGCGCCGTGGCCAGCCTTGGTTTCGATGCGGATGAGCACGGGCTTGTCGCCAGCCTGGCACTCCTGCAAACGGGCCGCGAATTTGAAGCTGTGCGCGGGCACCACGCGGTCGTC
>JBKJSC010000057.1:0-8800 GCA_046593035.1 Limisphaerales bacterium
ACGGGCGGTGAAAATCGTGATGCGGCAGCGGGTTGCCGCGCGCTCGATCAAAATTTTCGGCACCGACGCCGACTCCAGTTTCTTCTTCAGAATGTCGCGGATCGTGCGGTCCTCGGACAGCAGCTTGCCGAAGTTTTTTTTATCGGAATACCACTTCGAACGCCAGTCCTTCGTGACGGCGATGCGAAAACCGATTGGATTGATTTTTTGGCCCATAAAAAATTATTCGTCGGAAACCACGATTTTGATGTGGCTGTTGCGCTTCAAAATCGGACCGGCGGAACCGCGCGCCTTGGGGCGCATCCGCTTCATGGTCTGCGCGGTTTGGGCCACGGCCAGCCGCACTTTCAACGTCTCCGGCTTCACGCCATTGTTGTTTTCCGCGTTGGCGATGGCCGACTTCAGCGTCTTGGCCACGAGTTGGGCCGACTTGCGCGGCACCACGCCGAGCACCGCCAGCGCCTGCAAGGCCGGGAGTCCTTGAATCTGGCGCACCACCTCGCGCACCTTCTGGGCGGACATGCGCACGTTGTGTGTAATGGCTTGAACTTGCATAAAACTACTTGGCTTCCGCTTTGGCCGTGTGAGCGCCGTGTTTTTTGAAAGTGCGCGTCAGCGAAAATTCGCCGAGGCGGTGTCCCACCATGTTTTCGGTGACGAACACCGGGTTGAACACTTTCCCGTTGTGGACCGTGAACGTCAGCCCGACAAAGTCCGGCGTGATCATCGAACGGCGCGACCAAGTTTTGATCGGTGTTTTTTGCATCGTCGCCTTCGCCTTGACGATCTTGTCCAGCAAATGCTGGTCGATAAACGGACCTTTTTTAATTGAGCGTCCCATAAAAATTACCTCTGTTTCATCGGACGGCCGTCGCGGCGAACGATGATAAACCGGCTGGAGAGTTTGCGCTTGTTGCGCGTTTTGTAGCCCTTGGTGATGACACCCCAAGGCGTCACCGGATGACCGCCACCGGCAGTCTTGCCTTGCCCACCGCCCATCGGATGGTCAACGGGGTTCTTCGCCACAGCGCGGCTCAACGGACGGATGCCGCGATGCCGGTTGCGACCCGCCTTGCCGATGACCACGTTTTCGTGCTCGGTGTTGCCCACCTGTCCGATGGTTGCGTAGCACGCCTCGTTGATTTTACGAATTTCACCGGAAGGCAGCCGCACCTGCGCGTAGCCCTCGTCCCGTGACATCAGCATGGCCGAACCGCCAGCGGAGCGAACCATTTGCGCCCCGCGCCCGGGAGTCAGTTCCAAATTATGAACCGGCAACCCAATCGGCACGCTCCTCAACGGCATCGCGTTCCCAACTTCCGGCGGGGCCGTCGGACCGCTCATCAATTTTATGCCAACCGTCAGGCCATTCGGGGCGATGATGTAACGGCGTTCGCCGTCTGTATATTCAAGCAAAGCCAGGCGTGCCGTGCGTCTCGGATCATATTCGATGGCGATCACGTTGGCTTCGACCCCGTGTTTGTTGCGTTTGAAATCAATGTTGCGGATTTTCTGCTTGTTGCCCCGCCCAATGCCGCGGCTGGTCACCCGGCCATAACAATTGCGGCCACCCGTCTTCTTGCGGGTGAAGACTAGGCTCTTCTCCGGCTTGGTCTTCGTGATGTCGTCATACGACGCGATCGTTATGTATCGCGTTGACGGGGTCAGGGGTCTGAAACTTTTGACTGGCATAAAAAATCTTGAGTTAGGTCAGGCTGATTTTGTCGCCCTTTTTCAAAGTCACGAGCGCCTTTTTCCAGTTCGCGTCCTGTCCGGCCTGCGCGGTGCGCTGGCGGCGCATCTTGCCGTCCACATTGACCGTATTGACGCGCAGCACTTTCACCTTGAACAGTTCCTGCACCGCCTGGCGGATTTGAATCTTGTTCGCGCGCCGGTCAGCCACCACGGTGTACTGGTTGAACTTGTCGGACTGCATCGTCCCCTTTTCCGTCAGGCGGACGCTCTTGATGATTTCAAACGAATTCATGAAAAAATGATGGCTAGTTGAGCCGTTGCCCGACCTTTTCAAACGCGCTCTTGGTGAACACCAGTTTGTCGCTCTTCAACACCTGATAAGTGTTCAGCGAATCGCTGGTGGCCAGTTCGACCCAGCAGACATTGCGCGTCGCCAACGTCAAATTCTTGTCCACGGCGTCGTTGATGAAAATCGCGGTGCCATCCAGTTGCAACGCCGTCAGCACGCCCAGAAATTCCTTCGTCTTGTGGCTCGCCAATTTCAAATCGTTGACGACCACCACGTCGCCGGCTTTCAACCGTTCACTCAGCGCCTTGCGCAACGCCAGTTTCTTCGTGCCGTGGTTGACCTTCTTGCTGAAATCGCGCGGCTTGGGACCGAACACCACGCCACCGCCACGCCACAACGGAGACCGCACCGATCCCGCGCGGGCGCGACCCGTGCCCTTTTGCTTCCACGGCTTCTTGTTCGTGCCCTGCACTTCGCCAGCGGTTTTGGTGCAAGCCGTGCCGCTGCGCTGGGCGGCGTTGAAAGCCACCACGGTGTCGTGCACGGCTTGCGTGCCGCGCCCATTTTCGACGATTGGAAAACCCACTTCCAATTCGCCTTGGCTGTTTCCTTGAATGTCTTTGACGGTAAGTTTCATTGGCTGGCCTTACTTTTTAGAGGCGGCTTTGGCTTCGGCTTTGGCGGCGACCTTGGCGGCCTTGTCCGATACCTTGGCGGCTGGCACGGCAATCTTGGCGATTGCCTTGGCCGAACCCTTCGGCAATTTCTTAGCTTCGCGGATGATTACGTAGTCCCCCTCAGCTCCGGGGATCGATCCACTGATCAACAATAAATTGTCCGCTTCACGAACCTGAATAACTTGCAAATTCTGGGTCGTGCGCCGCACTTGGCCCATGTGACCGGGCATGCGCATGCCGCGCATGACCGTGCCAGGGAAAAGGCGCTGGCCGATGGCACCGCCACGACGACGCCAGCCCTTGGCACCGTGAGACGCGTCGCCACCACGAAAATCGTGGCGTTTCATGACACCTTCAAAACCGCGGCCCTTGGTGGTGCCGATGGCATCCACGAAATCGCCGACCGCAAAAATATTTGGCCCAACGATGTCACCGGGTTTCACGTCGAGCGTGAAATCACGGAATTCCGTGATGCGCTTCACCGCCGCGCCGTTGTGTTTCTTGATGTGGCCCAACAGCGGCTTGGTCAGACGCTGTTCCTTCTGGTCATCAAAGCCGAGCTGCACCGCTTTGTAACCGTCCGATTCCACCGTCTTCGTTTGGAGCACGCGATTGGGGCCGCAGAGCACCACGGTGACGGCCACGACATTTCCCTGCGCGTTGTAAACGCGGGTGTGTCCCAGTTTTTTTCCTAGCAAGCCTAACATATAATCAAATCTTGATGGTGATATCCACGCCAGCGGGCAGGTTCAACTTCTTCAATTCATCCACGGTCTTGGCCGTGGGATCGATGATGTCAAGCAGACGCTTGTGGGTGCGTTGCTCGAAAGTTTCCTGCGATTTTTTATCGGAGTGCGGCGAGCGCAGCACCGTGAAGCGCTCGACGCGGGTGGGCAAAGGGATGGGGCCTGCCACGCGCGCGCCGGTGCGCTTGACCGTTTCGACGATGTCGTGGGCAGACTGGTCGATGACGCGGTGGTCATAGGCCTTCAGTCGGATGCGAATGCGTTGTCCAGCCATAAAAAGAACAAGTTACCAAGTTTCGTTTAACTACGTGCGTGCCGCCGGTCGTGATTTTGCGGTGTCCAGAATGGTGTTTAAGACGCTCGTCGGGACCTGCTCGAAAGCGAGCGGCTCCATTGAGTAGGAAGCGCGGCCCTTCGAGAGCGAGCGGATCGCAGTGGCGTAGCCGAACATTTCGGCCAAAGGAACATTTGCGGTGACAATCGCCTGCCCGGCCTTCGAATCGATGGTCTCAATGGCCCCGCGTCGTCGGCTAATGTCGCCGACAATGTCGCCTTGATATTCTGTCGGCGTTGTCGCCTCCACTTTCATGATCGGTTCGAGCAGAATGGGGCCGGCCTTCTTGAAGGCGTCTTTGAGGGCGAAAATTCCGGCCATCTTGAACGCGAGTTCGTTCGAGTCCACCTCGTGGAACGAGCCGTCCGTCACTTGCACCTTGATGTCGATGACCTGGTAACCGGCATACACACCGCCGCGAATTGCTTCTTCGATTCCGTCGATAACCGCTGGGATGTATTCCTTGGGAATCGTGCCGCCCACAATTTTGTTTTCCACTTCGACACCCTTGCCCTTTTCGTTCGGCTGAACGGTGATGCAGGCGTGTCCGTACTGGCCGCGGCCACCGGATTGGCGGATAAACTTGCCTTCACCTTCTGCAGACTTGGTGATGGTTTCACGATAAGCGATCTGCGGCGCGCCAGAAGTGCATTCCACCTTGAACTCACGTTTGAGCCGGTCGCAAATGATCTCCAAATGCAGTTCACCCATACCCGCAATGATGAGTTGGCTGGTCTCCTCGTTGGTAAAACAGCGAAACGTCGGATCTTCTTCGGCCAATCGCCGCAAGCCTTCAGACATCTTGTCGCGGTCCTGCTTGGTCTTCGGCTCCACGGCCATGCTAATGACCGGTTCCGGGAACGTCGGCGGTTCGAGCGCCACGTCGAAATCTTCATCGCATAGCGTGTCGCCCGTCGTGATATTGCGCAGACCGACCAGCGAAGCGATGTCGCCGGCGTAAACCTGATCAATGTCCTTACGCTCGCTGCCTTGAATGACCATCAACCGACTGACCCGTTCGCGTTTTCGCGTGCGCGGATTGTAAATCGTGTCGCCCTTCTTGAGCTGGCCGGAATAAACCCGGAAGAACACAAGCTTGCCAGCGTATGGATCAGTCCAAAGTTTGAAGGCTAGCGAGCAAAACTTCTCATTGTCATCCGTCACCACGGCCACCTTGTTGTCCGTTCCGGGCTCATGCCCCTCGGCATCTGGAACGTCCACCGGGCTGGGCAGATAATCAATCACGGCGTCAACCAGCACTTGCACACCCTTTTTCTTGAAGGCGGAACCGCACAGGACAGGAACAAATTCAATCTTGCAGGTGAGGCGGCGGATGGCAGCCTTGAGTACCGTAGGTTCAATCGGCTTTTCTTCGAGGACTAACTCGGCAATTACGTCGTCCTTGTTGGAGACGGCATCAATCAACTCCGCCAAAGCAGCCTCGGCCCTGTCCTTGAGATCTTCGGGAATGTCTTTAATCTCGTACTTCAAGCCTTCCGTCGTCACATCCCCCACGCCCCACGTAATGGCCCTTTGGTTGACAATGTCAACGACGCCTTCAAAATCTTCTCCTGCGCCAATGGGCAGATAAATCGGAAACGCATAAGCATTGAGCTTTTTGCGCATGTCATTCAGCGCGTTATCAAAGTTGGCACCGGTGCGATCCATCTTGTTGACGAACGCGATGCGGGGAACCTTGTATTTTGTCGCCTGCCGCCACACGGTTTCAGATTGCGGTTGCACGCCCGCAACACCACAAAACACCGCCACCGCGCCGTCCAACACGCGCATGGAGCGCTCGACTTCCGCCGTGAAATCCACGTGCCCCGGCGTGTCGATGATGTTGACGCGCATCGGAACTGAGGCGAAGGATTTGTAGAGACTCTCCTCGGGTTTCTGCGTCCAAAAGCAGGTCACCGCTGCGGAAGTGATCGTGATGCCGCGCTCCCGTTCCTGTTCCATCCAGTCCGTCACCGTGTTGCCGTCATCCACGTCGCCGATCTTGTGAATGAGGCCGGTGTAAAAGAGAATGCGCTCGGTCGTCGTCGTCTTGCCGGCGTCGATGTGCGCGGCAATGCCGATGTTGCGCGTCCGTTCCAGCGTATATTGCCGGCCCGGCGCGTTTAACGAACTTTTCTCTTCCATGACAGCTTGCATCTAAATTCTTGCGATAAAAAACGCCCCGTCAGCTTCGGCCTTCGGGGCGATTCAATTAAAATTCTCTACCAGCGGAAATGCGCAAAGGCCTTGTTGGCTTGCGCCATCTTATGGACTTCGTCGCGCTTGCGAATGGCGTTCCCCTGCCCCTGATAGGCGTCGAGGATTTCCGCCGCCAGGGCTTCTTTCATCGCGATGCCTTTGCGGGCATCGGCAAAATCCACCAGCCACCGCATAGCCAGCGCCAGTTGGCGGTCAGTCGCGACTTCGGAGGGCACCTGATAAGTGGCTCCACCGACGCGACGCGCCTTGACTTCCAAACGCGGCTTGGCGTTGTCCACGGCGCGCTGTAAAATCTCCAACGGGGCGGCCGCCGGATTTTTGACGGCGATCACCTCAAACGAACCATAGACGATTCGCTGGGCCAGACTTTTCTTGCCGCCGATCATGACGGTGTTGACCAGGCGCGCGACCAGCGTGCTGTGGTATTTGCCGTCCGCTTGCAGCGGGCGTTTGGTTGCTTGACGACGACGGGACATGATTTCGTTAATCGTTAAAAAGTTAACTGTTACTTGGCGACCGCCGCTTTGATCTTGGGCCGTTTGACTCCGTACTTGGAGCGGCTGACCCGGCGCTTCTCCACGCCGGCGGCGTCAAGGGTGCCGCGCACAATGTGGTACCGGACACCGGGCAAATCTTTCACGCGGCCACCACGAACGAGTACGATCGAGTGCTCCTGCAAATTGTGGCCCTCGTCCGGGATGTAAGCGATGATTTCAAATCCATTCGTCAAGCGAATCTTCGCGACCTTGCGCATCGCCGAGTTCGGCTTCTTGGGCGTGCGGGTCATAACCTGCAGGCAGACGCCCCGCCGAAACGGCGCGTTCTCCAAGGCCGGAGACTTGGACTTGTACTTCAATTTGTTTCGGCCTTTACGGACGAGTTGATTAATTGTCGGCATTGCGTCTTTACCTGATTTTATCGCATTCCATTCCCCCTCTGGGGGAAAGGAGTGCGGATAATAGCAAACGAAGTTTCGGTTGCAATAAGTATTTGATTTTTTTTCGCTGCGTTCATTTGAACCAGTGTTTCCCGGCCTCTAACTGGCCAGCGGTTCTTCCGTCAGCAGCGGATTGGACTCTTCCACCGGCAATTCTTCCACCAATGGTTTGAGCCGCAGATTGCGGTGATAATTAAACCCGGTGCCCGCCGGAATGATGTGGCCCATGATCACGTTTTCCTTGAAGCCGCGCAGGTAATCTACCTTGCCCATGGTGGCGGCTTCGGTCAGCACACGCGTCGTGTCCTGGAACGAGGCGGCGCTCAGGAAGCTCTCCGTCTCGAGTGACGCCTTGGTGATGCCCAGCAACACCGGCGAGGCTTCGGCGGGCTTGCCACCCATTTTCTCGACCCGGTCGTTCTCGGCTTCGAAGATGATCTTGTCGATCTGCTCGCCCCACAGGAACAGCGTGTCGCCCGGTTCGGTGATGCGAACTTTGCGCAGCATTTGGCGAACGATGATTTCAATGTGCTTGTCGTTAATCGTCACGCCTTGGAGACGATACACTTCCTGCACTTCGTTCACTAAGTGCTCCTGCAATTCCTGCGGGCCGCACACATCGAGAATTTCATGCGGCACCACGGGGCCTTCGGTCAACTGCTGGCCCTTCTTCACAAAGTCGCCTTTGAACACAATGACGTGTTTGCCAATCGGGATGAGATGTTCCTCTTCCGCTTCCGTCGCCGCGTCTTTAATGACGATGCAACGCTTGCCACGCACGCTTGATCCAAAATCGACAATGCCGTCGATCTTCGAAATCTCCGCGGCATCCTTCGGCCGGCGGGCCTCGAACAATTCCGCAACGCGCGGCAGACCGCCGGTGATGTCTTTCGTTTTCGAGGTCTTGCGCGGAGTCTTGGCCATCAGCGTGCCGGCGACAATCTTGTCACCTTCGCCGACGACGATGTGCGCGCCGGAAGGAATGGGGTAATGCGCGACCGCGTCACCCTTGTCGTTGCTGATGATAATCTGCGGGTGCAAATCTTCCTTGTGCTCAATGATGACCTTCGCCTCCTGGCCGGTCGTTTCATCGACTTCGTGCTTCATCGTCACCCCTTCGATGATGTCGTGGAATTTCACCTTGCCGGCTTTCTCGGAAAGGATGGGTACGTTGTACGGGTCCCATTGGACAAAGGTTTCACCCTTCTTCACCTTGCCCTTGTTCGGAATGGAAATCACCGAGCCGATCACGATGTTGTGCGTTTCCAGTTCACGCCCGTCCTCCGCCAACACGGCGATGGAACCGTTCTTGTTCAGAACGATGTTACTGCCGTCTTCCAGTGCCACCAGGCGCAGCTCGTTATAGTGGAGTACGCCATCGTGTTTCGATTTGATTTGCGGCTGCTTGAACACCTGCGACGCGGTGCCGCCGATGTGGAATGTGCGCATGGTGAGCTGCGTGCCCGGCTCGCCGATGGACTGCGCGGCAATGATGCCGACGGCCTCGCCCAATTTGACCAGCCCGCCAGTGGCAAGGTTGCGTCCGTAGCAATTGATGCAGATGCCCTGCTTGCTCTCGCAAGTGAGCACCGAGCGGATCTTCACCCGTTCCGTGCCCAGTGTTTCGATCTTCTTGGCTTTGACCTCGTCGATTTCATGGTTGGCCTTGGCAATTTTGACTTTGGGATCAATCGGATCGGTGATGTCGTCGCAAGAGAAGCGGCCGACCAAGCGTTCGCTCAGTTTCACCACTTCGTCTTCACCTTCGTAAATAGCCTGCACCCAGATGCCGTTGGTCGTGCCGCAATCCTCTTCGCGAATGATCACGTCCTGCGACACATCGACGAGCTTGCGCGTCATGTAGCCGGAGTCGGCGGTCTTGAGCGCGGTGTCGGCGAGACC
>JBKJSC010000012.1:0-13148 GCA_046593035.1 Limisphaerales bacterium
CCGTTTCCCGTCACGCCAGCAAGTTTTTCACCGCTTCGGCCAGTTCAAGTGCTTGTGCAGAAATTCGTACGTGCCTTGCCCGTTGATGGTGTGCGGGCCGTTGAAGTATTCGATCTCGGCGCGGTCGCCAATGCCGGCCTTGTTATAGAAGCGCCGAATCTTGGCAAACTCAAAGGACACCCATTCGTCGATGCCCACGCCGTCGTCATGTCCACGTTCCACCATAAACGGCCGCGGGGCGATGAGCGTGGCCATCTCGGCGTAGTTAAACGTGTGGCCGAGGTTCCATTCGTAGATTTCGTATTCGCCGGTGAACATGTAACTGCTGCGCCAGTCCACGTTCGCATTTTTCCAAACCCATTCATTAAAGTCCGCCGAGCAGATGGAGAGGCAATAACGGTCGCAGACCGCCGGGATGCGCATGGCGGATTTGCCGCCGTAGCTGAGTCCGTAGAAACCAATGCGTTTGGCATCGACGAAGGGTTGCTCAGATAGCCAGTCGAGAATCCGCTCGTGTTGCGCGAATATGACGGAGAATAAATGTTTGCCCAGCGGATTGGCCTTGCGCTGGAGCGTGCGGAATTTGTCCGTGCCCCGATAAGGATTGTGCGGCGCGAACACTACAAAACCGCGCTCGGCCAGTCGCAGTGAAAACGCTTTGTAAGGCGCGTACGCCTGCGATTTCGGGTCATCGTTGATCGTGTCCATCGGCACGCCTTCCAGTCCGTGCTGGCAGACGACGACCGGGCGACGCTCGCCGGGCTTCAGGTCTTTCGGCAAAAGCAGCACGCCCCACGCATAGACGTCTGGCCACACATCCATGACCACGTCGTAGCCGGTCACTTTCTCCGTCTCCAAAATCTTTCGGGAACGCGCATTGATGGGCGAGGTGGCGGGTGAAAATTTACCCATGACATTTTCCCAGAAATTCGTCTGCCACGATTTCCGCGCCGTGTCCCAAGTTGCGGCGTCGGGCGCATTCAACTTGCTCCAGTATGTTTTCTCCCGCTCGTAGGTGGCGATGCGCAAGAGGTGCTGCGTGAAGTCCTCAAGTTCCTTCACCTGTCGGCGTTGACGGTCGTCCACGCTGAAGCCTTGGCGCGCATCGGCCAACGGGGTTGCCGAAGGCGCGGCAAATTGGCCGGTAACACCGGTCGCCTTCAAAAATTCCTGCAAGGCTTTCGACGAACCAGGGCCGGTGGTGGAACCTTCATTGCCGTGGATGAACACGGGCGCCTTACCGCACAAGGCCTTCACGCGCGCGACCTCCTGTTCCACGGAAGCGAAATCAGGTGTACCCCATTTGCACGGTGCTGCGCCGCCGCGACCATCGTGCGGTTTGGGCGATCCGTCCAGCGTCGGGGATTGGCTGTGCTCCACGATCAAGGTGCGTGGATGGACGAGACTGGCCAGTTCGGCGTCGCCAAACTCCCGCAGCAGTCCAAAGAGATTGCGATAAAGCGGTTCCTCCCACGAACGCTGGCGGGAGTCGAAATAACCGCTGACGAGTGCGGCTTGAATTCTCGCGTCGAGGGCCGCCGCATAAAGTGCCAGCAAGCCGCCTTCGGCATAGCCGGCCACCGCCAGTTTGAAGGTTGGGGTTTGGAGTTTGGAATTTTCAGCAGTGAACCAGTCGATCACCGCCAAGACTTTTTGCACTTCGTAGCCGATGATATGGCGACCCATCTCGAAAGACTGGCGATAAATCCATTCGCGATGCGGTTGATTGGTGAAGCGATTCAGGTAATCGCTGCCCGACCAGTTATCTCGACGGTCGATCAACATCGGCACCACGACCTGACAACCAGCCTCCGCCAGACGCCGCGCCGTCTGCGACTCCGGATTCACGCCGGGCGCAAGTCCGACGATCATTTCGGGCGTCTGATCCGCATCCGGAATCACCACGACGCGGGCCTTGATGCCGCCTTTTGGTTCGAGCAGCAGACCTTCGCCGTGCATGCCGTCGAGCACGGGCCAGCGGACGGCAAACACCGTGAAGCGGTCCGTCTCCGCCACCTTCGCGGGCTGGCTGGTGGTGCCGACAAGTTCCAATCCGGTCATGAGCGAACGCTTGTCCACCGCCCCAATAATGGCGCGAAGGCGTTGACGGTTCGGCTCGACGGATTTGCTGTAAGCGTCGGGCGAAGACAGGTCGCGCTGCCAGTATTGCGTCCGGCCTTCAATCGATTTTCCGATCTCACGAAGCAGGAAACGGTCAATGCCTTCGACCATCTGCGCCGAGAGGTCGCCCTGCATCGTGAGCGGCTTGGTGCCTGGCACGAGCATCACCTCCTGAGTCAAGGCGTTTGCAGTGAACAAAAATAACCCCGTGAGCACCGTTGGCAGGGCGAGGCGACGAAGGGGTGCCGATGGTTGGTAACACATAATAGAATCGTGGTTGCCGAGGCTATTAACCGGAAGGGTCCCAAGCGGCAATACATTTTTGACGAAGGTTTTTCCGCAGGGCACGACTCCACTCCGGTAAACACTCCCGTCACGATTGAGCGAAACTCAAAATCCGCTTGTCCCCAACCGGCGAGGCCACCAGTGGTTTACGAAATTCTTGAAACCTTGAGCCAACGGTTTCTTCCACAGCCAATTAAAAAAACGACGGTTGTCGCAGGCGGCAGTGTGCGATTCACCCATCCTTATTCGGGCTTGCCGCAACCGGCGCAAAGATCAATCCCTTTGGTTGCCTTGCCATCCTTTTTGATTCCAGTGTCCTTTTGCTTTCCGTCTTTGGCATCCGGCTTCCGGGGCAGATTGGGAACCAGGCTGGGGTCGTAGGTCGAACCCGCCGAGACTTGAACGACCGTGAGGCGCATCTTGGTCGGGAAAAATTTTTCATGGTCGGGACGTTTGTGCGCATGGCCGCTGCCTCCGCTCCCGTCTTTTATTACCAAATCCATCTGCTTGATACCTTCCGACCAAACAATGGCATCGTTCTGCCAGAACGTTTTCATCGAAACGTCTTTCTCATACACGCCCTTTTCGCGGTAGAGATCAGTACCCGTGCAGCCATAGCCGTTTCCTTGGCCTTTGTTCGGAATGTAGCAAATGGTCCAGGTGGTCGGTTCGCTGCCCGCCGGCTTCTCGATGACCTCTGCGCGGATATGGACGGTCCCATTGCGATAGTCCACCGGTGTCGTCCAATCGCGGGGACGATCCGTGTTGAGCGCAGCACCCTTGATGTAGTAGTGCGACTGGCTCGGCTTGGAATTGTCCGCGTCATGCTTGGTAAAAGTGAACGTGGCGTCAAACAGCACGAACTGAGCGGCACAACTCGATGAGGGAGCCAGGAGCAGCACAGACATCACCAAGAGCAAGGCGAGGTAACGAGCTCGAATCGCGGCGAGAAACGAGGCTTTGCTAGGCGATGCAGAATCCGTTTTTGACGCCGCTCCAAGCTTTGTGAGTTTTATTTCATCTGGTTTCATTAGGCCACCGTGACTGTGGGTATTTCCGCTGTCCAGCGTTAACTTGCGTGCCGGATGCGAGGCCTCGTTTCAACTCCGATTCGGTGTTACCAAAAGCACCACGCTCCGTCGCGTTCGCAGAATTCCAAATTAGAAATAATGCCGGCTTCACCGCTTGCTTGCTTTTTTTTGGCGTCCACTTCTAGTCTGCCTGCCTTGAGCAATCACTTGAAAACTATTTTCAGCTTCGCTGTTCTGGCGGTGCAGCTTTGGTGCATCCAGCCCCCTGCCTCCGCCGCGTCCATCTGGCGCGAGGGCGAGGAGCCGACCAAGTCCACGGTGCAGAAGCACAACTGGTATGACTCGGTGAAGAAGGACGTGCTCTCCGGCGGCAACTGGCTCTCCCATTACGGTGAACAGCCTGGCGAAGCGAGTTACGCGGTCGAGATTGCCGAGGCCGGCAACTACACGTTTTGGGCGCGGCTCAATCCGGTGGCGTCCCAGGTCAAATGGGCGCTCAATGGCGCGGCGTGGCAACCCGTGACACTCGGTATTGCGCAACAACAGCAGAACATCGCCGGTGACGGGAAGATCGACCACCGTTTCATCGCGTGGGTGAAAATCGGCGTGGTGCCGCTCGTGAAAGGGAAGCACACGATCGCGTTTCGCTTTGAAGGCGGCGTGGCGAACAGCGGCGGGCTGGATTGCTTCGTTCTAACTACGGACAAGTTCGTGCCGCAAGGAACAATGAAGCCGGGTGAAGCCAGCGCGGTTGCGGGTTCCGAGACGGAGGCCGATCCGAAAGACGCGATCTGGATCGAAGGCGAAGCGCCGTCGCGACACACGATGAACCGGCATCCGTGGTGGTACGATCAGGTGAAGAAGGACGTACTTTCCGGTGGCGACTGGATCTCGAACTTTTCCAAGGACAAGGACGGCACGGCGGATTATGACTTCACCGTTCTCACTGCGGACTCGTATGCGTTTTGGATTCGTGCGAACCCCATGGTCGGCGCGCAGCTCGACTGGAAACTCGACGGTAGCAAATGGACGCCGGTTGATTTCAAGGATGCGCGCGGGCAGCAAAACATCGCAGCAGATAACAAGCCGGACATGCGGTTCATCGCCTGGGTGAAAGCGCCCAACGTGAAGCTCGCCGCGGGCAAGCACACGATCACCTTCCGCATGGCGGGCGCGGAGCAAAACAGCCACCACGGTGGGCTGGATTGTTTCGTGTTCACGCGCATCCCGTTCGTGCCCGCAGGCGCGAAGAAGCCCACGATCGCGAAGACGGGCGGCGGGCCGGGCGATTGGTTTCCATTGCTCGCGGATGAGGACACGTTCGATCCACGCAGCGTCATCGACATGTCGCGACTCGTGCCGGCACCGGCGGGGCAGTTTGGTTTCTTGAAAGCGAACGGGAAAGATTTGAAATTCGAGAAAGCGTCGGCACCAGTGAAGCTCTGGGGCTGCGGCGCGAACGTCGAGCCGGGCCGCTATTCACGTGAGCAACTCGCCGTTCGCGCAAAATATTTGAGAAAGTTTGGCATCAACACCGTCCGCCAGCACGCGGTGTGGGACGAATTAAACACGAATGGAAAAATCGACCCGCAGAAACTCGACCAATACGACTGGTGGTTTGCCGAGCTGAAGAAGAACGGCATCTACACGGACTGGTCGGTCTTCTATCACTGGACAATCACGCGCGACACGGGCTATCCGTTGTTCGATGAGTTGGACGGCAGCGGCAATGTGCGCGACACCTACGGCGTCATCACCGCCGCGCCAGCATTGTGGGAGTTGCGCAACAAAGTCGTGGTCGAACTGCTCAACCATAAAAATCCCTACACCGGCCTGCGCTACGCCGATGATCCCGCGCTCGCCGTGGTGGAGATGCAAAACGAGGACTCCATTTTTTTCTGGAACCCGCTCGGCGAACTCGCGAGCGACAAACCGAAGAAATGGGCGGCGCACGCGCAGCAGTTGCGTAAAGGTTTTGCCGGCTGGGCGAAGGCGAAATACAAGACCGACGACGCGTTGAAGTCGGCGTGGGGCGCGTTAAAGGAAGGCGATAGCGTGAACGCGCCGGAGCTGCGCCTGATGACGCCGTGGGAACTGGATGGCAAAGGCCCGCGTGGGCCGTTCACCGGCATGAACCGGCGCGCGGGCGACGTGATTGAATTCCTCGCGGAGCTACAGCACGCCGAGTTCGAAAGCGCGGAAAAGGCGATTCGCAGTGCGGGTTTCAAAGCCGTGACGATGACCACCGCGTGGCAGGTCGGTGGTTCCGCCACCGATCCCGCGAACATCTGGACCGACTCCGTCGGCAGCATGATCGACCGCCACAATTACGCCGGCGGCGGCGATGGCGGTCATGGCATTGCCGAGGGCAAGGTTAATAATGAATCACACCTGGCCACCCCCGGCGGCGGCATCTTCACGGTCGGCATGAAGCAGGTGGAATCAAAACCGTTCAGCGTCACCGAATGGACGCAATCCGCGCCGAACCAGTGGAAGGCCGAGTGCGCGCCGATCATGGCGTTTTACGCCTTGGGCTTGCAGGGCTGGGACGCCAGTTGGCATTTCATGCAGAGCGGCACGCGCCTTGGCGACGGCTGGCCCGGCATGTCGAGTTATACCACCGACACGCCCGCTTACCTTGGCCAATTTCCCGCGCTCGCCTTCGCGCTGTATCGCGGCCACATCGTCGAGTCGCCACCGGTTGCCGCGCGGCGGTTGTCGAAAGCCGAACTCTTCACCGGACTGGACGCACTCAAGCAGGACGCAACGAAAGGCGGTCACGACGTGAAGACCATGATCGTCGATGGCGGCACGCCGCTGGAGGCGTTCGCGATCGGGCGCGTGACGGTTGATTTCAAGGGCGGCAAGACCGAACAGGCTGATTTCGCGAAGTTTTGGGATCAGCCAAACAAAATCATCCGCAGCGTCACCGGCGAATTGACGTGGGATTACGGACGGCAACTTATCACAGTTCAAACTCCGAAAACCCAGGCGGTGATCGGGAGGCCGGGGGCGGGGTTGGTGCAGTTGCCCGGAGTTGCGGCGACTTTCAAAACGCCATTCGTCAGCACCATTTTCACGCCGCTCGACGATTTGCCGCTCGCGCAAAGCAAACACATCCTCATTACCGCCCTCGCGCAGGACAAACAAACCGGTGCGCGCTACAACGCCGACGGCACGCGCCTCGAATCCGTGGGCACCGCGCCGCTGCTCCTCGAACCCGTGCAGGCCACGCTCCGCTTCGCCGGCGCGAAGCCCGCGCAAGTCAATGCCCTCGACCATTACGGCGTTCCGACCGGCAAGACCGTGCCCATCGCGGCGGACGGGAGCATCACAATCAACGGAACGTTCCGGGCGTATTATTACGAAGTGAACCGGTGACCGGTGAATTCAGCGGCGTTGGCATTTGTTCGCGGTGGATTACCATTGAAAAACTCTCGTCGCAATGCGATTCAAGCTTGATTAGCGAATCGATTTAGGCGGGAACAGGGATAGAAGGATAAGGCTTGCTCCAAACAGAACTGAAGCGATCCCGAATGGTACGGCATGGCCCGCGTCGGTGAGATCACCACTACCACGGATCAGCAGTCCGACGAGCGGCGCTGCGCCAACCAACACACAGAAACTTCCAAACAGGATATTCATTGGAAGTCTCAAGCGGCTACGCATGCTTCGTTTGAAGAGTCGGACGATAAAACAGACGATACTCCCCACGAAACAAAGAACCCCGGTCAACATCGTTATCCCGTCGATTGTTAGAATTGTCACGATGGATACGAACTGATCAGTGCTTTACTTTCGACGCAGCGCGGTTCACGTCCACCGAGCTGCCCTTTCGCTGAATCCGAATTTGACGGCTCGTAACTCCGCTAAAGCTGCGAGTATGACGCGGGCAGCAGCACGAGGTTCGTGATCTTCGACACGATTTCTTTGTCGCCATAGCCCGGAGTGCTTTTCAATTTGGTCCACTCGGCATCGGTCCGAAAGGTGCCCCAGCCCTTGTCCTGCGCGGCTTTGTCCGGGAAGGTGAGCAGGTAAGTCAGGTTCGGCATGCGCGGCCCCAGGATAGTTTCGCCGAAGAACACCGGCGACAGGCCCACGCGCTTAAAGATGGCGATCTCCCCAACGTTGAACATCTCCACCTTTTTCTTGCCCGCCTTCTCGCTGTGGCTTTCGTAAATCCGGAGTTGATAGAGCTGGTTGCCCTTCGCGGGCACGCTCATCTTCGGCATCCCCGTGAACGCCTGCGTGAGCCAGCTCTCAACGCGCTCGTAAACCGGATCGGTTGCCGGCACACCGAGGTATTCCGCGCCCGTCTTCTGCAATGAATCGTCCGCCAACACCTGCGCCGCCTTGGCGAACTGGTCGAGCGATGTGTAAGGCAGAATCACGTAAATCACTGGTTTTGCCGAAAGTTTTTCCTCGGCAAACACGCCCACGGATTTCACGCCCAGTTTGTTCAGCGCAGGGATCGCTGCTTTGCTGAGGTAGGCGTCCAGCAGCGCCTTCTTCTCCGGTGCCTTCAACGTGTAAGCGCGGATCTCGTAATACTCGCGGCTGGTGCTGTTTTCAGCAGCCTGGGTTTTTGAAATTGTCGCGGCGGTACCCGTCATTCCGGCGGCGACCATGGTGGTTTTGAGGAAGGCGCGGCGTTTCATAGTGTTGGCTTAGTCCGACCAAGTTGTTCTTGGGCGTGACGCAACATGCGTTCGGTGGTTTCCCAGCCGATGCAGGCGTCGGTGACGGAGACGCCGTAGCGCAATTCGGAAACCGGCTTGGGAAAAGGCTGACTGCCTTCGCACAAATGGCTCTCGACCATCATGCCGATGAGCGAGCGGTTGCCCGCGACGCGCTGTTCAATGACGCTGCGCCAGACTTCCTCCTGCCGCGCGTGTTGCTTGCCGGAGTTGGCGTGGCTGCAATCCACCATGAGCACCGGCGGCAACCCGGCTTTCACGAGTTGCGCGGAGGCCTCGGCGATGCTGTGCGGATCGTAATTGGTCTGCTTGCGTCCGCCGCGCAATACGACGTTGCCGTCCGGGTTGCCCGTGGTGATGACGATGCTGGTCACGCCGTCCTGATCGATGCCGAGGAAATTGTGCGGCGTGCGCGCGGCGGTCATGGCGTCGATGGCGATTTGCAGGCTGCCATCGGTGGCATTCTTGAAACCGACGGGCATGGACAGGCCGCTGGCCATTTCGCGGTGCGTTTGCGATTCGGTGGTGCGCGCGCCAATCGCGGCCCAGCTCACGAGGTCGGCGAGATATTGCGGCACGATTGGATCGAGAAACTCGGTGGCCGTGGGCAGGCCAAGGGCGGTGATCTGCAGCAACAACTCGCGAGCGATTTTCAAGCCGGCCTCGATGTCATAACTGCCATCGAGATGCGGGTCGTTGATGAGTCCCTTCCAGCCGATGGTGGTGCGCGGCTTCTCAAAATAGACGCGCATGATAAAAAAAAGCTGGTCGCTCAATTCAAGGCGCAGAGCATTCAATTTACGGGCGTATTCCAACGCGCTCTTCGCATCGTGAATGGAGCAAGGCCCGATGACCACGAGCAATCGTCGGTCCTTGCCCGCGAGGATGCGCTTCACGGATTCGCGTCCTTCAACCACGGTTTGCGCGCTGGCGTCCGTGATGGGCAACGCGGACTTGATGACGCGGGGCGACGACAGGCGGCGCGTTTCGACGACGTGAACGTATTGGGTTTGCTGCATGAAAATTCTAAATGGACGACGCTCGATTTGGATCGTCGCGGTTACAACCAGCCCGGTTTCTCCGGCAGGCAGGCTTCGAAGTCCTTGATCAGCGCCGCCTCGTAATCGCCGGCGTAGGTGCCGGCGAAGAAGCGGTTGAGGGCTTCGTGGTAAAAGCGTTCCCAGGACTTTTCCTCCTGGCCGGGGTTGATGGGGAAATAGAGGACGTCGTTCGATTTGGCCGCCTTGTGATCGCCGGGCGCGTCGCCGATCATCAGAATCTTGTGCGCGGGATATTTTCCCTTGGCGGCAAACTTGAGGTGTTCGGTCTTCGTGCCCATTTCCTGTCCGGCGATCACTTTGACGAACTTCGCGATGCCGTGTTCGGCCCATTCGCGTTCGAGCGCGGACGTCGGAGTTTGGGAAATAACCATCGCGTCGGCGAGGCGGGCGAGATGCTCCAAACTTTCCCAGACCAACGGGAATGGGGGCACGCCATGCACAATGTCCTCAATGGCAGCGTTGACGGCATCGCTCCACATCTTGATCGGCGCGAGGCCGGTGTTGCCGCCCTTGACCTCGGCGTTGAGCGTGGCATTGCCGAGTCTGGTTTCGCGCGCGATCCATTCGTCGAGCGCCTCGGTACCGGGAACTTTGACTTTGCGGGCGATGACTTCGGGACGTTCGCGCAAAAGGTTCAACGCGCGGGAGAGGGCGGGAAAGCGGTTGGCACCGCGCGTCTTGGAGTAAAGGTTCACAAAGTCCCAGCATTCGCGGGCATACTTGCTCGCAGCCTGGAGGCCGAAATGCTTGACGAACATTGGCGTGAAACATTCCTTATGCTTGATCTCCATGCTGTCGAAAATGCAGCCGTCGGAGTCAATGCCGATGAAGAAGTCTTTCGTCGGTTTGAAATCGCGCAAAACTTGGGCCGGGTCGCTCATGGGAAAGTAATCAGTAATCAGTGTTCAGGGGGCGGACTGGCAAACACAAACAATGTTTGTCCCGCTTTACACGTTGTAAGTGCTGCTGCTCGTGGTGCCGCCGCGGCCGGTCCAGTTGGTATGGAAGAATTCACCGCGCGGTTTGTCCACGCGTTCGTAGGTGTGCGCGCCGAAGTAATCGCGTTGCGCCTGGAGCAGGTTCGCGGGCAGAACGGCGCTGCGGTATTGATCGTAAAACGCCAGCGCCGTGGAAAAGGCGGGAACGGGGATGCCCTTCTTCGCCGCCGTCGCCACGATGTTGCGCCAGCCCTTCTGAGCTTTCTTGATCTCGCCGCGAAAATAATCGTCGAGCATGAGGTTCGAGAGCTTCGGGTTATTGTCGTAGGCTTCTTTGATCTTGCCGAGGAAACGCGAGCGGATGATGCAACCACCACGCCACATCAAGGCGATCCCGCCGTAGTTGAGGTTCCACTTGTATTCCTTCGCGGCGGCGCGCATGAGCATGTAGCCCTGCGCGTAGCTCACAATCTTGGAAGCGTAGAGCGCGCTCTTGATGTCGTCGATGAAGGCTTTTTTCTTCTCGGGATTCGCGGCGATGCTCGTGAGCGCGGGACGCGGGCCTTTCAATTTACGAGCAGCTTTGACGCGCTCGTCCTTCAACGCCGACACGCAGCGCGAGTAAACCGCCTCCGCCATCAGCGTGATGGGAATGCCGAGCTCCTGCGAGTTGATGACCGTCCACTTGCCGGTGCCCTTCTGCCCGGCGGTGTCGAGAATTTTGTCCACGAGCGGCTGACCGTCCTCGTCCTTCTTGGCGAGAATGTCGCGACTGATCTCGATCAGATAACTGTCGAGGTCGCCCGTATTCCACTCCTTGAGCACTTCGTGCATTTCGTCGGCGCTCATGCCGAGGCCGTTCTTCATGATGTTGTAGGCCTCGCAGATCAATTGCATGTCGCCGTATTCGATGCCGTTGTGGACCATCTTCACGTAATGCCCCGCACCGCCTTCGCCAACCCAATCGCAACACGGCACGCCGCCTTCAACTTTCGCGGAGACGCCTTGGAAAATGTCTTTCACATGCGGCCACGCCGCCGGCGATCCACCGGGCATGATGCTCGGACCTTTGCGCGCGCCTTCTTCGCCGCCACTGACCCCGGTGCCGACGTAGAGCAACCCCTTGCTCTCGCAAAGTTTCACGCGACGATTGGTGTCGTCGAATAGCGAGTTGCCGCCATCAATGATGATGTCGCCGGCTTCGAGGTGCGGGAGGAGTTGCTCGATGAATTCGTCCACGGGCTTGCCGGCTTTGACGAGCATCATCACGCGGCGTGGGGATTTGAGTTTGGAAACCATTTCCTCGATGGAATGTGCGCCGAGGACTTTTGTGCCCTTCGCTTCGTTGGCGAGGAAGTGATCCACTTTTTCGGTGGTGCGGTTGTAAGCGACGACGGTGAAGCCGTGGTCGTTCATGTTGAGAATGAGGTTCTGGCCCATGACGGCCAGGCCGATGAGTGCGATGTCGCCGGTTGGTTGCATAATGTCTAGTTCGTTATCAAGAGAGGATACGATACAAAAGCGGGTCGGGTCTGCCAGCAGTATTTTGAGCGGATGCGTGCGGAAAATATCGTCGCCCAGTTTTCATGCAGTCGTGCCCCTCGTCTCGGTTTAACCGCCGAGTTGCAAGCGCACATCGCTCTTCAGCATTTCGTCCAGATTTGTCCAGCCGCTGTCGTTCATGGCGCTGAAGGCATTCAAATAGACCGCCACGACTTCCGGCGGGTGCTTGGCCAGCAATACGTCGATGGCACTCCGCAGTTTGGCGTCATCCATCGCGGGCGGCAAATCCTCGACCGCGCCTTGCTGGTGGGCGATGCCGAGCGCGTCGAGAAAATCAATCAAAAGCGTGGTGTGTTTTTTCATCAGCCAGCCACGAATCAAATTGGCGGCGACCAGTTCCTGCGCGGGTCGGCTCAAGGTGGCGATCATGGTTGGATGACGCTCGGCGCGCGCCTGCCGTTCGAGAAAGACAGGCCGGAGCTTCCGGGCCTGCGCGACGGCGTGCAGCGTGGCGCGATAGAGTTCCTTCTCCGAGGTGAACGTAAATTCCAGGATGTCACCCGCGAGCGCGGGCGACATGAAACCAAAGAGTTCGTGCGATGACAGCATAGTCCAATTCCAATAACGGAGGCGCAGTCTAATGGCCGCCGGACAATTGGCAAGGCCGCACGCGGATAAATGTTTACCAATAACTGGCCGGCCCTACATTGCCTACACCATTCGCCGCGAACTACGGGGAACCAGTGCCGTGGCTGGCAACTGGACTGAGGGTCAAGCAAGATTGGGCAGCCAGTCACTCACAGTGGAGATCGCCAATGCTATGAAACCAGCAGCCATGCCAGCGTCCAGGTAGCGCGCGCGGCGGCGTTTCAAACGCATCTCGCACTGGCTTCGCGTAGCCGGGGTGCGCGTGGTGCTTGCCTTTTTGCTGGTGTTCGCGGCGGATGGCGCGTATGCCGCCGATCCGTCGGGTCGAACTCCGTCGGCCACCAATTTGATGGACCTCACAATTGAGCAGTTGCCGGAAATCAAGGTCGTTGGCGCTTCCAATTACACGCAGTCGTCGGACACCGCGCCGGCCTCGGTGAGTGTCGTCACGGCGGACGAATAGCCCAGCCAATTATGGCTGGGTGAATCGCCCGTTTAATTTTCCGGGTTCCGTCGGGGCGGAAGAACCGTTCTTCCGTCCCTCCGGAACTTGGTTGGTTTGTTTGGCACGTGGACCCAGCGCTAAAGCGCTGGGCTATTTTCAAAGCAAGTTAGTCTGCTTCCCGCTCGCCTCCTGCTTGGCCTTCTTGAAGTTCAAATCCGGCTCGTAATCGGGATGCTCGGCGCGGGCTTTGCCTTCGACCAGGTCGCCGATGGTGAGCAGTTGCACGCGGGGGAATTTCTTCCCATTCGGGCTTTCGTAAAGGCCGGCGCTCGCGGCGTCGCTCTTCATGCCGCGCGTGGGTTCCTCCAGCGAGAGGAAGACGGCGATCTCCGCGCCTTCGCGTTCGCGCACGGCCATGA
>JBKJSC010000106.1:0-29846 GCA_046593035.1 Limisphaerales bacterium
TCCAAGCCGGCGGCATAGAGCAAGTGGGACAATATCTCGCTATTCTGCACATTGCGCGTTCCCACCAACACCGGTCGGCCCAGTTTTTGAACTTGTTTGATCTCCGCCGCGACCGCAGCCCATTTTTCTGCTTCGGACAGAAACACTCGATCAGGCCAATGCACTCGCTGGCAAGGACGATGGGTGGGGATGCGGACGACCGGCAAATGGTACACTTGCCAGAACTCACT
The DNA here is from genome assembly GCA_046593035.1 of Limisphaerales bacterium. Lineage (GTDB taxonomy): Bacteria > Verrucomicrobiota > Verrucomicrobiia > Limisphaerales > JAYTXL01 > JAYTXL01. The sequence continues at coordinate 231 of JBKJSC010000106.1, forward strand.
CGCCGCCTCCCAAGCCGTGCCGGTCATCCCGGAGAGCTTGGGAAACAGGCGGAAAAATCGTTGAAAACTCATCCGCGCCAGCGTTTCGGTGGGGTCGGAAAGGGGGATTTCCTCCTTCGCTTCAATCGCCTGGTGCAAGCCCTCCCGCCAACTCCGGTTGGCCATGGTGCGCCCCGTGAATTCGTCCACGATCACCACTTTGTCCCCTTCGAGAACGTATTGTTTTCCCAGATGAAAAAGCTCCCGTGCCACCAAGGCTTGCCGGATCAATTCCTCCCGCCTCTGCTGCCCGCGCCAGAAGGGTGGCAATACTTCGCCCTCCATGCTCACACGCTCACTTCCAGCCGGCGTGAGTTCCACGTCGCCGTAGCGATGATCCACCGTGTAATGCTCCTCACGTTTCAGGCGGGCTGACAGTTTGGAGGCCAGTTCAACCACTTGTTTGAGCGCATCATTGGGCCTTTGAGTGGAGATGATGAGCGGGGTAACAGCTTCATCAATCAAGATGCTGTCCGCTTCGTCCACAATGGCCGTGTGCAACCCGCGCAAGACCAACGCGCTTTCCGGCGGTCGTTTGGGATTGATGACCAGGCGGATCATCCAGCGCTCGGGATTGTGCAGTTCTCCGAGGCGAAGGCGGTCGCGCAAAAAGTCCGCCAGCAACTCTTTACTGGTCACATAGACGACATCGGCCCGATAGGCCCGCTGGCGTTCCTCCGGAGAATGCGCGGCGACGACCGGAGCCACCCGCAAGCCGCAAAACTGATAGAGCGGCTTCATGCCGGCGGCGTCACGCTCGACGAGGTAATCATTGACCGTCAACACATGACAGGGCCGCCCCAGCCAGCCTGCCATTACCGCCGCCAAACCAGCCGTCAACGTCTTGCCTTCGCCTGTCGCCATTTCCGCCAGGCAACCTTCGTGCAGGGCCAGCGCACCCGCGATTTGTTCGACGTACGGGTTCAACCCCAAGCACCGCCGCGCGGCTTCACGGACGGCGGCCAACGCTTCCAAGGTTTGTGCTTTGGCGGCCTTCCCGCTGCGGCGAAACACTTCGTGAAAACCATCCATTCGTTCACGCAATGCGGCGTCAGAGAAGTCCGAATACTTGCCGGCCCAGCCATCCACTCGCGCGGCGCGGGCCAGTAAATCTTCCGTCCGGTACGACCGGCGTTGCCAGTTACCCATCCAGCCGTGCACGACGGAATCCAAACCGCGATGAAACTTGCGGGGGGGGGGCGGTGCAATCCGCCGGTAAATATCGCTGGGGGTGTTCAAAACTGGAAACGCTTTTGGAGCATCTGCCCCAGCCGGCGAAACCAGCGCGGCAACAGCGGCTCATTGGGCAGTTGAAAGCGCACTTTGCCGGTCCGTCCGTGCAGCAATGTGACATTGCTGGCCGATTGAAACTGCCCCACGACGGAGAAAAACGGCTCGGCGGCCTGTTGTCCGGACTTTTCCTTGAGATTTACCGCCACGTCGCCCCCGCTGGCCCAACCCAACGCAGGCGATGGCAAGGTCTGCTGTTCACCCGGAACCACTCGAAATTGTGTAACGATCGCGATGTTTTGTGCTTCACCGGGCAACCGAACCTCGGCCTGGGGAAACTCCCTTTGAAAAATCCGGTTCACATCCTCTTGCATCACGGTAGCGGAAAACTCAAATCCCGCCGGATTGACCACCAAACCCAGCGGCGTCCCTCGTTTAAGCCAGCGTTGGTTCAATTGTTCGCCACCAGGCGCAATCCAAATACCGGCATGCCGCGCCCGGATCACCAAATTTTCCCGCTCCTTCTCCAAGCGCTCAATCAGTTTGACCGAGGATTCCAGGCGCTTTTGCAGTGGTTGCACGCTGGCTGAGTCCCGCTGCATCGCCGCCAGCAATCTGGACTCAATCTCTTGCTTTTGCACCTTCGCCCCGGCAAGTTCGATCAGTAATTCCGGGTTGGCCAACTGAACCAAGGGCTGACCCACACCCACGGTTTGGCCAGGCTTAGCCAGCAATTCCGCCACTTCTCCCGGCGCTTCGGCGATCACCTGGCTCCACTCCTTCGCCTGGATGACCCCGGAAGCGCGGAAGTGATAGGGAAACGGGATCACACCCAGTAAAATGAGCAGCACGGCCACTGTGCCCACCACCACAGCAATCGCGCGCGACCGTGTCCGCTCCAACTTGGGATTGCTCGCCAGATATTGAATCAACTTCACGATCGGCACCACCAGCCAGGTAATCAGGCAGGCCACCGCCATCAACAGGCCGAGCAGCAGCCATTGGCCCGCGATGAACCAGATAATGCCGGCGAAAACAACCGTGCGGTACACCAGCGCCGTCACGCCATAGGTCGCCAGCCAGCCCGCTTCGGAGCGCGAACGGGAGGGATTGCGGTCGCCTTTCACTCCAAAACCGTCGCGCTCAATCCAGAATTTCAGCAAACCGGTCGCCCGCTGGTTTAGGTTCGGTATTTCCAGCCAGTCGGAGAAAATGTAGTAGCCATCGAACCGCATCAGCGGATTTAAGTTGAACAACAGTGTCGAAACGGAGGCGACGAACATCATGTTGAACAAAACGCTGTGCAACACGCCGGGTGCGGTCCTGGCCCACACCACCGTGGCGAGCGCGGCAACAAATAATTCCACGATCATACCGGCTGCACCAACCAGAATCCGGTGCTTTCGCTCACGGAATCCTGAACTGGAGGAAGCGTCCACGAAGGGCATGGGCGTGAAAATCATCAGCATCACGCCCATCGTGTGGACTTCCCCGCCGAACTTGCGGCAGAAATAGGCGTGGCCGAATTCATGGATCGTCTTGATGATGACCATACCGAGGTAAAGCCACGCCAGGTTTCCCGGAGCGAGAATGCCTTGCGACTGGCTCATCAATTCAGGCGAGTGGTCAATCGCAGTTTTGATGCCCCAAATAATTGCCACCAGCCACAGGACGAAGCCCGCCGGGCTAATAAGTTTACCCACCCACGGCAAGGTGCGAACGAGAAAGCGATCCGGGTCGAGCAACGGGAACCGCATGAACATGATGTTCAACCAGCGCATCCCCATCTCCGCCTGCTGGCGTTTGCGCTGTCGTTGAAACAACTGCTCGGCGTCCGGGGCGAGTTGGTATTGCAACAAATTGGCGTGATAAAGTTGGGCCAGCAATTGCACCACGGCCTCCTGACCGGGTGCTGCATCAGGAAAGCGTTCAAGGCATTCCTGCCAGACTTCCTCCACCGTTTTATCCGGCTGCAACCGCGCCACAAATTCGTAGGCCTCGGGACGCAGACGGAAAAACTGGTTGCTCAGTACGTTTCGCAGAACGATCCAGCGTTCGCCACGAAATTGCTGGCGCTGCACCTCGACGCCGGGGCGAAGGAAAATCTTCTGGCTGGCCACGCGGTGCCAGGACTCGCTGAATGTGCGGGAGCGTTCCATAACTGGCTCACCACCAGAAATACATTCGCAGGAAATCCACGGTGCGATGGGTCAATATCCAGATCAGCCGGCGGTCGCCGACGTTGATTTTACAGACGCCGCTCATGCCGGGCCGCCACCATCCTTCCGGCGGACCATCCACCAGACAGCGCGCTTGAAAGATGTTTTTCCCTTCCTTGGGCATGGCGGCCGGTTCCAGCCGTTCCAGTTTCACGGGATAACGCTTGTGCGGCTGGCTGACGAATGCGATTTCCCCCGTCGCCTTGGCCGGCAGTTCATGCACATCGCGCTCGTTCACTTCGGCCTCGATGAAAAGCTTGTCCATCCGCGCCAGCCGGAGCATGGCATCCCCCTGCTCCACCGGCGAACCGATGCGGTTGCGCAAGTCACCTTCCACAACGATGCAGTCATACGGCGCTTTGATTTCCGCGCGGGACAGCCGGTAACGCACGAGGTTCAGCCGGGCCCGGGCCTCCTCCGATTGCGCCAGCGCCACGCGCATTTCGGCGAGTTGATTGGCCGCGCGGGCCTTTTCCGACTCTCGCTGGAAACGGCTCAACTCCGCCGCCGAGCCGGCTTCTTCCAAGAACAAGTCATCGCGATTCAGGCGCACCAGCACCTGCCCCGCTTTCACGGCGTCGCCGGGCCGCACCAGAACTTCTTCGAGATAGCCCTTGAACGGCGCGGAGATGAAACGCACTTCCTCGCTCCGCAAAATGTAACTGGCCTCGACGCGGTAATTCAGCTTGAGAAAAAACAGCACGATGAGCGTGGCCGCAATTAAAAGCGCGGTCGCCTTCATCCAAGTGTGCTCCGGCCCCAGCAGGTCGGCGAGTTTTTCGCGTCCTTCCTCCGCGAGCCGCGCGCCGAGCCAGCGATCACGGCGCTTCAAATCTTCCAGACGGTTGATCACCTGATCGGCCACGAGGCGCAGTTGCTGAATTTCCAGGGCGCTGAACACCCCTTCCTTGCGCTCCAACGTCAGCATGGCCACCGGCTTGCCCTCGCGGCGCAAAGGCAGGGAGCAAACCGCCGCGACCTGGCCGGCTGCGGCCAACGCGCCGTGGTCGCGGTTCACCAAGACGTAATGCTCCGGCGTCGGCCAGATGATTTCGTCGTCCTGGTCAAACGCCTCCTCCATCACCTTTTCGATTTCCTGCACCGCCGCCATTTTGCGGTCGAACCGCTCCGTGCGGCTGATGGCCTGCAACCGGATGAAGCCCCGCTCATACCAACCGAAGCTGACGCGCTGGCAGTTGAGCCGCCCGGCGAGGCTGTTGCACAACGCCAGCCCGGCGGCGGCGTAACGCGATTGCGAATTCACCTCCGCCAGCGTGTCGAGCACGATGGCCAGCTTTTCCGCGTCACCGCGCGCTTGCAGTACCTGAGTCTGCTCTTGATAGGATTTGGGAATGTCCGCGAGGAGTTGCACCCGCAGGAGAACGGCATCCAATTCCTCCGGGGCCGCATGAGGGAAAAACACCGCCACGAGACAGGCTTCCTGCGCGGTGGCCAGCGCCAATCTGGCCGCCAGTCCCGCCGGCCCGGCCACTCCGGGACGCGCTTCCGTGGTGAGCATCCGGCGCGAGACACCGGACTGGCCGCATTCATCGGCCATGGAAAGCAGAGCGTTGCGGAACAGCGCCAATCCGGCGGCGGAGGAATCGGGTGCCGCCCACTCAAACAATTGTTTCCAACGGTCATCTTCGGGGTCGCGGCGGATGAGCACCGCGCGTGCGCCGCCCGCGACCTGCCCGCACAATTTGAGGAACGACGGCCAGAATTCCGACGCAGACCCGGTGAATTGCCGTAACCGCGCCGCTTCTTCGGTGATGGTGGCGGCGGGCTGAGCCGGAGAGTTCGGAGAATTCATGTTACTCGGCCTTCAATTGCAAGGTGCCCGCCACACCGGGCCGCACTTGACCATCCGCGTTATTGCACAGCACCTTTACCCGCACGAGGCCGCTGGCGGGATCGACGACGGGCGAAACAAAGCTGATCTTGCCAGTAACAGTCACAGTTTTCTTCCCCACTTCCACTTCCACCGAAACGTCCTGGCCCGCCTTGAGGTTGTAGGCGGACCGGGCTTCGACATTGGCGACGAAGTAAAACTGGGCGATGGCCACCATTCTCACCAGCGGGTCTTGCGCCTTGCAGCTCTCGCCAAGATTCTTGAAAAGCTGCACCACATGGCCCGCCATGGGCGCGACCAGCGTGCGTTCGCGCAAAGTTTCCTTGGCCATTTCGTATTCGATGACTTCGCGATCCTCGGCAATCGCGAGCCGATCTTTGTCCGACACCGCGAGTTTGTATTCCAATTCTTTTTTGGCCAGGTCATCCTTGCTCACGGACTTGGTCGCCTCGAACAGTTTGCGCGTGGATTCAAAATCCGCCTTGGTGGTTTCCATTTTGGCGATCGCGCCCTCCAGCTCCGCTTTGCTATCCATGACCAGTTTGCGACGCTGCACTTCCAATTCTTCCGTCCGCTTTTCCAGTTCGATCAAGGGCTGGCCCGCTTTGACAATATCTCCCTCTTTAACGACGAGCCGGCCGATCGTCCCAGGAATGGAAACCCCCATAGTCACATCTTGGAAGGGTTCGGTGACGCCGGGAACGGCAATCGTTTTTTGCGCCTGCGCCAACGCGCTGCCGAGCAAAAGGACGGCCAGCACACCACCCGTGACATGGCGCCGCCGGAAGTAAAAATGTAAAAAAGTCATGACGTATATTGGGGGGACACTCGCTACCGCTGGTCAATGTTTATCGGGCGGAAGACGGCAGCTTGGGAGAACTCCGCAGTTCATACTCCTTCTTCATGTGCTGGAGAAATGACTGGTATTTATCCGCTGTGACGCGGCCGTTTTGGGTCAGCGTCGCCGTGCGGCTTTGAAGTTCTTTTTGCGTCAAATCAAGGTTGCGCTTCTTCAAGACGGTGCCGGTTACCAGATCCAGTTCCAGGATGGACCGCTGGAAACGCATCATGCTGTCCACCAGGTTGAGCTTGGCTTTGAAAAGATCCTCCTCCGCCTGAAGAACGGTGCGGCTGTCCGTCTTGCCGGCTTCCAAGCGGGTCAGTTGGGTCTTGAGCACGTCTTGGTTGAAATCCACGACCTTCTGGTAGCGCGGGACGTTTTCCTGGTAAATCTCCACATTGTTAATGCCGATCTTGAGCGCGTTGGGCAACTGCGTGCCGAGGCTTTCAATGGCGCGGCGCGCGGCCAGCAGACGCAATTGAGCGGCCTTGTACTCGTGGGCCGACTTGACCCCACCCCACAGCGGCAGGTGAAACTCCAACCCGATTGTCCAGGCCGGTGAATCATGCTGATTCATCTCATCCCACGAAGCACCCACGCTCGTGGCAATGCCCGAAGCCCCGTAACCGCCCTTCAAATCGAGCTCAGGCAACCGCTGGTTGCGGGCGTAAGCGAGGCGCACCTCTTCCAACTTGGCCTGCTTGGCCAGACTCACGGCATCAGGATTATACTGGTTGGCGGCCTGCCACAACTCGGTGAAATCCGGAACGTGTTTGCCCGGTTTCGGAACATCGGCGGCCATGATTACCGGGGAACCCGGTCGAAACGATTCCGCAATGAAGATGGCCGCCTTGCCGCGCGCCTCCCCCAAACGCTGGTTGGCCTCGGTCTGCAATGCCTTGCGGAAAGCCAGACCCGCCTCGGCCTGCAACACGTCCAACTCGGTGCCTTTGCCCAGCTCCAGACGCTTGCGGTTGTCGGTCAGCAACGTCTCCGCCAGCCGGACCGACTCGCTGCTGATCGCATACTGTTCCTGGGCTTGATAGAGATCCCAATAACCCAGTTCCGCACGAATGAGCGCTTCCATGACGCCCCGACGATATTCTTGGAAGGAGATTTCCGAACTGATGGCGGCGGCCCGGATGCCCGCCAGCGTGACCGTCGTGCCGGCGTTCTTCAACAGCGGCTGGGATACCGAGATGCCCAGGATGCTTAGAAATTCACCCCGGGGAAACTTCGCACCGTTCAAATTGTTTTCCAAGCTTTGCAGCGAGTAGCCAAAATGGACCTTCGCACCGCTGGGAACCAACATCTCCACCGCACCCGCATAGCTGCGGTTGATTTCTTTGAAGACCGTCTGCCCGCCGAAAATGCCGCCCTGGGTTAACCGCTGTTCGGTCGTGTTCGGACGCAGGCGATCCACAGCCTCGAAGCTGCTGATCAATACCGGTTCGAACACGCCCTTTTCGGACTTGTACCGCTCCTCACTAATCATGGCCTCCAGCGTCTTGATCTGGATGCTCTCGTTGGCGGACCAAACTCGCCGGAGGAAATCGTCCAGATGCAATGGTTCACCCCAGCTTTCCAAGGGGGAAACGAAGCCGGCAAAGGCACCGTAAACCACCAGCATTGCCAGACGGACACGATTCATTCGTTTCAAACCAATATCCATAATTCCAACCATATATTTCAACGATAAAGAAGCACATACCGCAGCCAAAAACCGAGTCACGACCATGGTGACATCGCATTACGACGGTGGTAAAGCCGAAGCAAAACAGTGCAAAACAGAGCCGGGACAGTAGCGAAGGCCAACCCGATTGCAAGCGCAGATTGGCCACCCCAGCACGGCCGATGCCGCGCGCCCCGAAACACCCTCGACCCGGACGAGAATTGGCGGAGGTGACGCACGAGCCACGGAAGGCACGGGGAGTCGTGCTGGACCACATTTTTTGGCGGCGCATACCACGCTTTTAAAAATGGCGCGATTGTGAGCGGCTCCACCGGGGATGGGTGCAGCGATTTTTTCGGTTCCCGCTTTGCAAATCATCGGGAACTGCTTTAATGCTGGAACTATAACCGCCGGCACCGAAGTCGACACTAAGTTCCAAACTCGCCCCGAAAAAGCAAGCCGCATTCTTTTTGCTTTTGTTGACGCCCGGAGTCTGCCAGAAGTGAGGGCGAATTTCCGAGGCAAACCACCGGGTCGAAAACGGCTGATGCATTCTAAACAACCAAACCGCCGCCGTCCGCGACTGGATGAACCGGCGACACCGAATTCCGCCCTGCTCGCGGCGGAGGAAAAGTACCGGGACATTTTCGAAAATGCAGTCGAGGGGATTTACCAGAGCACGCCGGAGGGGCGCTATCTCAGTGTGAATCCGGCGTTGGCGCGCATCTTCGGCTACGAATCGCCAGAGCAAATGCAGCGCGCCGGACGCGACGCCGGCACCGGGCTGTACATCGATCCCACCTGCCGGGCGGGATTCACCCGGCTCCTGGCCGGGCGGAGCGAAGTGCTCTGTTTCGAGTACGAAACGCAGCGGCGCGATGGCCAGTCGATTTGGGTTTCTGCCACGGCGCGGGCCGTGCGCGACGCCCGGGGCGCGATCCGCTATTTTGAAGGGAGCATTCAAGACATCACCGAGGGCAAGCTGGCGGAGGTGGCCCTGCGGGAGAGTGAGAAGCGGTTTCACAACCTGGCCAGGATTTCACCGGTTGGCATCTTCCGCACTGACGCCGCCGGCCATTGCAATTATGTCAACCAGCGCTGGTGCCAGCTCACCGGCATCGCGGAGGAAGAGGCCTGGGGCACGGGCTGGGGCCGGGCGTTGCATCCGGATGACCGGGAGCGTGTGCTGGCGGAATGGAATCGATCCCTCCAAAAGCCGCCGCCCTTTCAGGCCGAATATCGCTTCGTGCGACCGGATGGCACTGTCGTCTGGGTGTTTGGCCAGGCGGTGGCGGAAACCGACCAGGCCGGGAAAGTCATGCACTTTGTTGGCACGATCACAGACCTCAGCGACCGTAAAAAAATGGAGGCGAGAATTTTGGAAATCAGCGACCGGGAGCAGGCTCGGATCGGCCAGGACCTCCACGATGGGCTTTGCCAGCAGTTGGTCGGCTTATCGTTGCGCGGCAAAATCCACACGCAAAAACTGGCGGCCACCTCGCCCGCTGCGGGCGCGGAGGCGAAGGCGATCACCGACGGACTACAGGAAGCGATTCGTCAGGCGCGCGGTTTGGCGCGGGGCCTGTATCCGGTGCAATTGGACGCGGACGGCTTCATGTCGGCCCTCGGCGAACTGGCGGTTTCGCTGGAAAGAATGTTCCAAGTTCCCTGCCGGTTCCAGTGCGCGCAGCCGGTCTTGCTTCACGACATTGCGGCGGCGACCCACCTGTACCGCATCGCGCAGGAGGCCGCCAACAACGCCCTCAAGCACAGCCGCGCCCGGCAGATCGTGATCGAACTCTCCGCGCGCCAGAATCAAATTATTCTGACGGTCAAAGATGATGGCAGCGGCTTCCCGAAAGTGTTAAAAGCTGGCTCCGGCATGGGAATGCACATCATGAATTACCGGGCCGGATTGATTGGTGCCACATTGAACATTCGCGGCGGTGCTGATGGCGGAACCGTGGTCACCTGCGCCTTCGCTCCGCCAGCGCCCCAGCCCAAGCAGCGAAAACATCATGGCAAAAAAAAGCAAATCGCCTTCAAAAAATAGGGCCACCATCCTCATCGTCGATGATCATCCGATGATGCGGACGGGGCTAGCCTTGCTCATTGAACAGGAGTTAGACATGGTGGTGTGCGGCCACGCGGACAATGCGACGCAAGCCCTGGTGGCCATCGCGCGGCTCAAACCAGCTCTGGCTATTGTTGATATTTCCCTCAAAGGTTCCGACGGCATCGAACTGGTCAAGGACATCCGCCAGCGACACCCCGGCCTGAAAGTGCTCGTCCTTTCCATGCACGATGAATCGCTCTACGCTCAACGCGCCTTGCGCGCCGGGGCCAGGGGTTACGTGACGAAGCAGGAGGCCACGGAACAAATCCTGACCGCCATTCGCCGCGTGTTGAGCGGGTCGATTTACGTGAGCGATCAGGTGAACGACCTCCTGCTCCAGCAACTCCAGGATGGCGACACACCCGATCCCCTGCCCCGGTTGCAACGACTCAGTGATCGCGAACTGCAAGTGCTGCGGCTCCTCGGTCAGGGTCGAAGTTCCCGCATCGTGGCGGCGGAATTATCCCTCAGCATGGCGACCATTCAATCGCACCGCTTGCATCTCTTGAAAAAACTAAAGCTCCAGAACGCCACCGAACTTCTTCATTTCGCCACTCAATGGGTCAACCGTGGGGAATCACAGTGAGCAGAAACATTTCACCATGAGCAAAACCACGGATGTTCGTTGCGTCGCGGCGGCACTCTATTTCCTGCCCGTTCACACCCGCATGCCGATCAAGTTCGGGCCGGAAACCGTGACCTACGTGACCTGCGCGCGCGCGCGCGTCACCGTGCGCGATGCCGCCGGGCGCGTCGCGGAAGGCTGGGGCGAAACGCCGTTGAGCGTGACATGGGTCTGGCCCAGCAACCTCACTTACGAGCAACGCCACGAGCCGATGAAACAATTTTGCGCGCAACTCGCCCAAGCGTGGGCGGGATTCGCCGCCACGGGGCATCCGCTTGAGATCGGCCACGACTTTCAAGAGCAATTGCTGCCGAGCTTGGTGCATAATTTTAACATCCAACGCGGCGTGGACGCCGAACCCATGCCCTGGCTGGCGGCGTTGTTGTGCTGCTCGGTCTTCGATCTCGCCGTGCATGACGCCTACGGGCAATTGCATCAGCGGCCGGTCTACGAAACCTACGGCCCCGATTTTCTGAGCCGCACGCTGGCCGACTTTCTCACACCGCTCTCCAGTTCGTCGGTCACGTTTCAAAATAAATATCCGCAGGACTTCCTCGTGGCGCAGCGGCCCCAGCAATTGCGCGCCTGGCATCTCATCGGCGGACTTGACCCTCTCGATGCTTCCGAGTTGACTGGCAAGGAACCGGACGACGGCTATCCGGTGCTGTTGGCTGATTGGATTCGTCGCGACGGCCTGAAATGTTTGAAAGTAAAACTGCGCGGCACCGACGCCGCGTGGGATTATCAACGGCTCGTCAAGGCTGGGCAAATCGCCCTCGCCGGCGATGTGGAATGGCTCACGGCGGATTTCAATTGCACCGTCAACGAACCCGCGTACGTCAACGACATCCTCGACCGTTTGCGCGACGAACACCCGCGCTTGCACGGGATGATTCTCTACGTGGAGCAGCCGTTTCCCTACGAACTGGAACACCACCGGATTGATGTCCACAGCGTTTCCGCGCGCAAACCCCTGTTCCTCGATGAAAGCGCGCACGACTGGCGGCAGGTGCGGCTCGGCCGCGAACTGGGCTGGTCCGGCGTGGCGTTAAAAACCTGCAAGACCCAAACCGGCGCGATCTTGAGTTGCTGCTGGGCCAAGGCGCACGGCATGACGCTCATGGTGCAGGATTTGACCAATCCCATGCTCGCGCAAATCCCGCATGTCCTCCTCGCGGCCCATGCCGGCACGATCATGGGCGTGGAAACCAACGCCATGCAATTCTACCCCGACGCCTCCGCGCCGGAGGCAGCCGTGCATCCCGGACTGTATCGCCGCCGCCTGGGCGTGGTCGATCTGTCCACCTTGCGCGGTGCGGGTTTTGGTTATCGCCTCTCGGAAATCCGTCGGGAATTACCGCCGCCTGCCGTTCAATTTTGAACAACCGATCGATTTCTCATCTTAGAATTACCGCTTTACGCTTTCACAAATGACCAACCCGTTAGAGGAGTCATTTGTGTCCAAGGAGTGCGATGGCAAAAATAAAAAGAAGGGCTGAAATCAACATGACTGGCACCGCTAGGAAGTTCCACTCTTGAAAACCTTGGCGCATTTGCTGGAAATCGTCGCGTAGTTCGGGTGCGCGTTCCAACCAGTCCGGATCGTGACTCAACCATTCCGAGCGGAAGGAAAACATGGTAACAGGATTGACGATACGGCCCGGAGCACTCCATTGCCAACCACATGGCTCGCCCAAAGATTCCCAAATATCGCGGTGGTCAGCGTGGAGCCGCTGGAGGAAATGATCTGTGCGCTTATGAGTCCGTGCGAGTCGCGCGAAGAACCACAGCCACGGGACTACAACCAAGAGCAAAAGATGTTCTGACTTCATTGATGCAGCACAACATTTACGAGACAAGTTTGAATGCCTTGTAAGCTCACCTTGCCTCGATTTGACGAACACCGATGGGATGGTGCATGCGTGCAGCCTAGTTGAGTTGTTGTTCAAAGTCCACAGGACTTGGGAAACCAAGGAGTTTTAGGAACGCGTCCCAGTCCAAAGATTGCTTTATCCCAGCGCGGCTTTGTTGTTCAATTGAGGGGATGCCCGACATCGTCTTGACCACGCTCAACGCGAAATGTATTCACGCCGCGTTTGGCTTGCGCTATCTGCTCGCCAATCTCGGTGAGTTGCGGTCGCGCGCGGGTCTCGTCGAGTTCGACATCCATCTCGTCGCCAACAGCGGCAATTTCATCGAGACCACGCCGCTATTGTGGTACGGCGGCACGCCTCTGTTCAGCGCGCCAGATCGCCCGCGAACTGGGCGTCCACCGAGAGACGGTGGGGCAGCATCTGCACCCACTGACACCACCTCAGATGATTCGCAGGTTAGTCACAGACCAACACGGCCTGGTTTCGATTCAGACGTTGCTGACTGCATCGTGATTGCCTTTCCTGCCAAACCGCCGCCATCTTCGCCCTAGTCCGCTGTACTGACAACCCGTTTCCAATGTTCGCAGTTGTCGTCGAGGTTGAAGCGGAGCGATCGGGACAGAGTTGGCAGCAAGTTTGTTCGGTTCGCGCTATTGGCTTTCGATCTGTTGCTGAATCGCGAGAGCGCGTCAGGTTCACAAGTTACTCATAGCACCCGAATGCGTTGGGACAGCTTTGGAACGCTATAGCGGTTGTTAAGATAGAAGGAACCTGCTGGTCCTTCCGGGGTGAGGACATATCCGCTGTTCCACCCTGTGAAGATGAGTTTCAACACATGCCCATTGATATTGAGCGTAGCGGTATTTCCACTCGTTTTTGTATAGCTGTAGGATGCACCACCGAGAGATATAGTCTTTCCCTGCCACGGTTCATAGTTCCCAGCGGTTATCGTTGAGACGTCAAATTGGCCGATTAACACAGTATAACCATAAACGGAGAAGGTGTCAGAGTACGTGTTCAACAAGTCACTGGGCGCATAGTCTGGATGAGTCTGTCTAAACGTGAAGGCCCCCGCCGGTCTCCGGTTCACTTTGATCATTCCGGCCCCGGCTTTTCTGTTGGACTGGAGTTTGAAACTCACCACGACACTTCTCCCGTCCTGTACGGTGGAATAATGGAATTCGCCGTTTCTGTTTAAGGGACCAGAGAAGTAGACACTATCGGTATAATTCTGTCCATATAGGTTTCCGTTAACGTATCCCGTTGGGCTCAGGGTAAACGTGACGCGATTCAGGCCCAGCCAGCTTCTATAAACGTACCCTTCATAAGTCCCAACCAGGTTTTGCGCCACGGATAACCTGGGGGTGACATCGGGGTTAAAAATCGGCGACCCGGCACCGGGAGCTGTGACGGTATTGGCTTGCAGAGTAACCGCAGTCTGTGCCAACAGTCTGCCATTGATTGAGGCGCCGGTTTGCAGAGTGATTGCTGCCTGAGCCAGTATGATTCCCTCAAGGTGCGAGGTCGTTCCAAGGGCCACACCTGTACCGCCTTCGACCTGCCAGAATATGTTCTTGGCCTGTGCGCCGCCGCTGAGGAGAACGTTGACACCGCTGCTGACGGTGAGATCTTGCGCTATTTGGAAAATCCAGACATCATTTGGGCCACCCGCAAGAGTGAGATCAGATGCTATTAACACTCCGGTACTCCATTTATAGAGGCCAGGGGCGAGTGTCATCCCGCTAATATTTCCGTCACCTAATTCAGTAGAATCCGGCAGAGATCGTCCGGCGGCGTCAGTGTACGCGGTTTGCATGTCGCCTACCGCCGTGGTTAGGTTGTTAGGAGTAGGATTAGGAGGCGTATCGTAGTCGGCCGCGTATACTTTTCCGATGACTTGAGGTGATGTCGAATAATTACCTGAACTGTCAATTACTACTGGATCTAGTAATGAAAAACCAGTTATGAAACTCGCAGCGGCTGGACTCACTCCCAAATCTCCCGTCACTGTGGAAGCCGGATCGGTGCTGATTCCTGATTTTGCCAGAATCACAAAATTGCGGGCTGTACCAAGGTCCACTGGCGCTTGAGCGCCGGTGGCCGCGTGCTGGGTAAGAAGAATGGAAAGCACAAACCCGGCGATCAACCGTGTCCGGTTCGGAGCCTTGCCTGCTTTAGGAATTGTATTTTGCATATTGTTCTAGGTAACTACATTAATCTGATGGTGACGTTCATTGCTCGATGATGCTTCCATAATTCCCCGCGTGCTTCACGGTGCTGACCATGAAGTGCCAATTCCCTTTGGCGAGTGTGCGGCGGCGATACTCTCGTAAGCCAACACAACATCTTGGATGGATTCATCTATGTGAAGAATCTTCCTTAAGAATGAAACCGGCCAATACCTTGTTGGCATCGCGCCGATAGCTGGCTGCTATGGACTGGTAGAAGTTGGCACGAAAGCCTGGCTGACGGTTCGAAGAAGCCTTCATCGCCGAACGAATCGACCGCTCTGTCAGCCTCAAACGCCAGGCGCGGCACCACGCGCGCCCGATCCCGCGCGAATGACTTAACGTCTCTGAGCCGAACCATTTTTAGCCACGGATGGAACACGGACAAAACACAGACAAGATCAGTGCTTGGTATGTATGTCGGATCAACCCGTCCAAACGGTGAGCTCCACTCGGATGTGTCTCGCGTCCGGCGGGTCGGCCATCCGTGTTCCATTTGTGTTTCACCCGTGGCTCGGCTGCATTGTACCGGCTGCAACGCAGCCATCGGTCATCTTTTGTCTTGGGTTCGGCGGCGGTTTTGCGAGATTGGTCACGATGATTTCCGCCCTGATGGGGAACCGGCCCGGCAACGCCGCCAGCGATGAGGACTCGTGGTTTTCACCGCGCCGTTTCGCCCTGTTGCTGGGCCTCATGATCTTCGCGGCGTTCCCGGATGTGCTGGTCGGCGGCAAAACTTTTTTCTTCCGCGACTTCAGTAATTTCGCCTATCCGGTGGCGCACTACTACCGCGATCGTTTCTGGCGCGGGGAAATCCCACTGTGGAATCCGCTGAACAATTGCGGCCTGCCGTTTCTCGCTCAATGGAACACGATGGTGCTCTATCCGCCGTCGCTCTTTTATCTGCTCCTGCCGCTGGAATGGTCGCTCGCGGTGTTCTCACTCCTCCATTTGTTCCTCGCCGGATTGGGCATGTATTTCCTCGCACACCGCTGGACGGGCCATCGCTTCGCCGCGTCCGTCGCCGGCGTTGCCTTCGCCTTCAACGGCCTGTCGCTCGACTTTCTGATGTGGCCCAGCCATATCGCAACGCTCTGCTGGATTCCGTGGCTGCTCCTGGCCGTGGAACGCGCGTGGCGCGAAGGCGGACGACGCGTGTTCATCGCCGCGCTGCTCGGCGCGTTGCAAATGCTCGCGGGCGCGCCCGAAACCATTTTGCTGACCTGGCTGTTGCTGACCGCCATGTGGGCGGGACAACTGTGGCAAGGTCGCACTCCGCGCGCGGCGATGTTCGGGCGATTCGCGCTCGTCGTCCTGCTGGTGGCCGGTCTTGCGGCGGCGCAACTGCTCCCGTTTTTGGATTTGCTCACGCACTCGCATCGCGATTCCAATTTCGCCGCGTCGCAATGGGCCATGCCCGGCTGGGGCTGGGCCAATTTCCTCGTCCCCGCATTCTTCAACGTCGAGGGCGGCCAGGGTGTATTCTTCCAGCACGACCAGTACTTCACTTCTTCCTATTACCTCGGCATCGGCGTGCTGGCGCTGGCGGTGCTGGCGGCGTGGCAAGTTCGCCACCCACGCGTGTGGTTTCTCGCCGCCGTGGTGTTGCTCTGTTTAATCCTCGCGCTCGGTGACAACGGATATCTGTACGGCTGGTTGCGCCGTTCGATTCCGGCACTGGGATTCATGCGCTATCCCGTAAAATTTGTTTTGCTACCCGTGCTGATTGTCCCACTGCTGGCCGCATTCGCCATTCAACGACTGGCCGTTTCAACCAACCCGGTGAAGGAGCAAAAAAATCTTCTCGGCATCGCTCTCAGCTTCCTTATTCTGATCGCGCTGCTCCTTTGGTTCATCACCTTGATTCCGCGCAATCCACCGCCGTACGACCAATGGGATATGGCCTGGCCCAGCGCCTGGAGTCGCGCGCTGTTTCTGGTGCTGGTTTGCGTGATGATTTTCGCGCGCAGCCGCCCCAGCCGACTCAGTTCGCCGAAATGGATGAGCCTAGGTTTGCTCCTCGTGCTCTGGTTCGATTTCATGACGCACACACCCCGTCAAAATCCCACCGTGAACACCAGCGTGTATGAAACCGACCTCATCCGCTCTCAACTCAAATTGCCCGCCGTGCCCATCGCGGGCGAGTCGCGCGCTATGCTGCGGCGCGCGACCGATCTGCGGCTCCATTCTTCCTCGTCCAACACGCCCGAAAATGAAGTGCTGCAAAAACGCCTAGGTTCCTTCGCCGACTGCAATTTGCTCGACCGTCTGCCCAAGTTGGACGGGTTTTACTCGCTGTATCCGCAGCCGATGACCGACTTCATCGCCACGCTTTTCTATTTTACCCCCAACGGTGAACTGCCCCGGCTCGCCGATTTTCTCGGCGTATCGATGATGAGTGCGCCCGACGGACAGCTTGAATGGGTCCCCCGCCCCACCGCGTTGCCACTGGCCACGGCGGGACAACAACCGCTGTTCGCCGAAACGCGCGAAACGTTGCAGGGGTTGAGCCACCCGGATTTTGACGGACGGAAAGTTGTCTATCTGCCGCCGGCGGCGAAATCCGCAGTGAGTGCCACTCGATTCACTGAAGCAAAAATTGTTTCCAAGCAATACCGCGCGCACCGCATTGAGCTGGATATCGAGGCGAAGGAAACATCACTCGTGGTCTTCGCGCAATGCAACTACCACCTCTGGCGCGCGTACGTCGATGGCCACCCCGTTCCGCTTTGGACGGCGAATTTCGCGTTCCAAGCTTTGCAAGTTTCCGGCGGCAATCACCGCGTCAGCCTCGTGTATGAAGATCGGAACTTCCGTGTCGGTCTGGCGATTTCCGCCGTGACGCTGCTGCTCTGTCTCGCATTTGGCTGGCGAAAGAAAATAGCCACGAACTGAACCCATGCAGCCAGAAACGCCAACGTCCTCCGTCGATTCGAGTGCTTCCGTGGAGGCTTGGTTCTCGCCACTCCGTTTCAGTTGCATTCTGGCGGCTTTCATTTTCGCCTTCTTTCCCGGCGTGCTGCTCGGCTTGGAATCCTTCTTTTACCGCGACTACGGCGTTCTCGGTTATCCATTCATTTATTTTCATCACGAAAGTTTTTGGCGCGGTGAACTGCCGTTGTGGAACCCGTTGAGCAATTGCGGCGCGCCCTTCCTGGCCCAATGGGGAACGCTCGCACTGTATCCGCCCGCGCTCATCTACCTTGTGCTCCCGCTGCCGTGGTCGCTGGGCGTTTTCTGCCTCGGCCATTTGTTTCTCGGCGGCCTGGGCATGTATTTCCTGGCGCATCGCTGGGTGGACAATCGCTTCGCCGCCAGTGTCGCCGGTCTGGCCTTCGCCTTCAACGGCGTGGTCCTGTCGAGTCTGATGTGGCCCAACTATTCCGTCGCTCTGGGCTGGATGCCGTGGATGATTCTTCTGGTCGAGCAAGGCTGGCGCGAAGGCAAACGGCGGCTCCTGCTGGCGTCAGTGGTCGCCGCGTTGCAAATGCTTTCCGGCGTGCCGGAATTCATCCTGCTGACCTGGCTCCTGCTCCTCTTCATGTTGGCGGGTCAACTCCTCACCGGCAGCGTTCCACGCACGAAAGCCTGCAGCCGGTTTCTGCTGATGATCTTGCTCGTCGCCGGTTTGACCGCCGTTCAACTCTTGCCGTTTTTGGATCTGCTGGCGCACTCGCAACGCACGCCCGGTTTCGCGGCGGAGAAATGGGCGATGCCCGGCTGGGGCTGGGCCAATCTGTTGGTGCCGATGTTTCACTACGCCCAAACACCGCAGGGTGCATTTTTTCAGCAAGGCCAACAATTCTTGACCTCCTATTATCCAGGGAACGGTGTGCTCCTGCTCGCGCTGCTGGCAACCTGGCAATTGCGGCAACGTCGCGTTTATTTTTTGGTAGTGATCACCTTGCTTGGTTTGGTTCTGGCGCTCGGCGAAAACGGTCCGTTCCTTCACTGGCTCAAGCAACTTGTTCCCGCGCTCAGTGCCATCCGTTATCCCGTCAAATACGTCGTACTCACGGCGATCGCCATCCCGTTGCTCGCGGCCTTTGGCATGCGTTGGACGCAATCGTTGCCGGCCTCGCTCCGCGCGCGTGAATGGCGGCCGCCGCTGTCGTTGTGGCTGATTCTGCTAACACTCATCGCCGTCATTCTCTGGCTGGGTCGAACGCAACCGCTTTATTACGACCAAGCCGAATTGACGGAAAAGAACGCCGCCGTGCGCGTGGGTTTTCTGACCGCCACTCTGGCGTTTATTTTTTGGGGCACGCGCCTAGTGCAATCCCGTCACAAACTTTTCTGCTGCCTGGGCATTTTGATTCTGTTCGGTCTGGACGGTTTGACGCACCTGCCGCAACTCAACCCCGTCATCTCCGCGAACGCGTTTCAACCCGGACTCGCCCAGCAATCACTCAAGCTCCAGCCCCAGCCTTCGATCGGGACGACCCGCGTGATGATCAGCCCGGCTGCGGATAAATTGCTGCTCAACAAATCGCTGAAAGAATTTGAACCCGACTTTCTGGGCAAACGGCTGGGCTTGTGGTCGAACTTGAACCTGCTCGAAGGATTTCCAAAAGTGAACGGCTCCTCCACGCTGCAGTTGAAGGAACAGGCGGAAATCCAATCGCTGCTCTACGCTTCGCCCACGAACGATTTGCCGCGCCTCGCAGATTTTCTCGCCGTCTCGCACGTCACGACGCCAGACGCGTTGATCGAATGGACGGCGCGCACCACCCAGATGCCACTCATCACCGGCGGACAACGGCCAATTTTCGCCGACACGAACGCAACGATTCACGCGCTGCTTGAGCCGACTTTCGATCCCCGGCAAGTCGTCTATCTGCCGCCGGAAGCGAAGCCGTTCGTTACGGCAACCAACACCAGCAACGTCAAAATTCTCTCCCAAGATTTTCGCGCCAACCGGATCGAGCTCACGGTCGAAGTAGATCAACCCGCGCTGCTCGTGGTGGCTCAATCGTTTTACAATCCTTGGCGGGCGTATGTGGATGGAAAACCGGTGCCGCTGTGGCGCGCGAACCACGCCTTCCAAGCTTTGGAAATTCCTGCGGCCAGTCATCGGGTGAAGCTGGTTTATGAGGATCGCCGGTTCCAACTCGGCGCGCTGATTTCCGGGGCCACCTTGACGGGCTGTTTGCTGGCGTGGTTCAGAAAACGGAAGCCGAATGCTTGAGTCAGTTTCGGACGGTATTGCGGCGCAGACGCGCAGTGCTTACTTGGCCTTCTGCTCGACCTCTTCGATCTGCTTTTGAACTTGATCCGGGTACGGGGAGTACTTCTTGAGCAACTCCAGATAGCGGATGGACTCATTCCAATGGCCAGCGCGCTCTTC
The DNA here is from genome assembly GCA_046593035.1 of Limisphaerales bacterium. Classification (GTDB taxonomy): domain Bacteria; phylum Verrucomicrobiota; class Verrucomicrobiia; order Limisphaerales; family JAYTXL01; genus JAYTXL01. The sequence goes on from JBKJSC010000106.1 coordinate 20,274, forward strand.
CATGCGGGCCATGCGCACGACGATTTGCTGGTGGAGAAGCACGTTCGGTTCTATTTTGCCGGCTTCCTGCTGGTTCCATTTCGCCAGCGCCAGTTCGTAGAGATTGCGCGCCCGTTCGATGTCCTTTCGGTTCTCGTCGGCGACCTGGCCCAAGGCGAAAAGTATTTCACAGTTGTCCGGATTAGCGCGCAGGCCTTCGCGCAAGAACTGCTCCGCTTCGGTCACTTTGCCGAGGCGGTTCCGTAGCCAGAACGCGGCCACGGTGTACGTTTCCGCCCGCGTCGGGTCGAGCGCGGCGGCGATGCGCAGCCAGGGCAAAATCTCCCGTTCGTTGCCTTCCGTTTCCAGGTGCGTGTGCTCGGATAGAAAGAAATGGCGGCTGAAGCGGTCGATCCAGTCCTTCGGTTTGCCGAGGAAATTTTCGCCCGCTTCATGGTCGTCGTGCTCGTGATCTTGGTGGCCCGCTTCGGCGGGTTTCTCCTCGTCGTGCCCGCCAGCGGTCTCCCGCATGGGGGAATTTTCATGGAGTTTGCCTTCGTCGAAAATGGTCGGGTAATAGCCACTGTGAAAATAAACGTCGGCCTTAACAAAAAAGTGATTGGCAAAAATCCGGCGGCTGTCGCCGATGAGCACGGCCAGCACGTTGTCCGACTGACCGCGGTTGCCGTCGCGATTTTGGAAGCGTGGCTGGAGATACGTGGCCAGACTGAAACTGAGGGCGAGCAACAACGAGAGGATAAGCGCGGGCGCGGGCATGGCTCAGTTCAGAGGTTTACGCCGGAACACCAGCCAGGTCGCCGTGAGAAAAAATCCGGTGTAGGCCAGGGCATAAGGCGTCGCCAGCAGCCAGGCGCCCCAATCGATCAATCCTTGGTTATGGATGATCAAATCGCGGACATCGAAGATCTCCAGATGCGGCACGAGATAATAAACTACGTAGATGATTGTGCCGCTCGGTTCCGGCAGTCCCGCCGCGACTTTGCCGAGGTGTCGCCCCAAGAGCAGAATACCGATGACGACGACAAAACAAATCGTGGCGTTGGATGAGGGCGCGGCGAACAGAACCGAACCGAGCAGCGCGAGGGCGATGACAATTCCCAGCATCATCCAGTGCAACCACAGGGCTTGGAAATAATTGAGCAACGGCAAGTGTTGTTCGCGGACAGCGATAATGATCCCGAAGAACACGTAGAACACGACGAGCGCCAGGCCACACGCCAGCCAGCAGCCGAGAAATTTTCCCAGCACCAATTCCGCGCGCGTCACCGGCTTGGCCAGCAACGGAAAGATGGTGCGGTTCTCCTTTTCCGCCGGAATTTGCCGCGCCGCGGTGATGATGGCGATGGTTAGCGTGGAAACCCAGATCAACAAGAGGCAAACCTCTTTGAGAAAGCGGGCGATTTTGTCGTCATTGAAAAAATTGACTGAACCCATCAACAGGGTGATCAGCGCGGTCAGAATGAACAGCACGTAGAAATCCTTGCGGCGATACATCTCCTTGATCACCACACTGGAGAGGGCGAGGACGTTGTTCATGGCTGCGGCTGGTAACCAATGATTTTCAAAAACACCTGTTCCAAGTGGGTCTGATACTGCTGCACGAGATCGCTGACCCGGCCAACAACTTTGAGTTCGCCTTGGTGCAAAATGGCCACGCGGTCGCACACAGTTTCCACTTCGCCCAATTCATGCGAGGAGAAGAAAACGGTTTTGCCCTCGTTCTTCAGGCGCTGGATGATCTCGCGCACTTTCATGCGGCCAATGGGATCCAAACCGCTCGTCGGCTCGTCGAGGATGAGCAGGTCCGGATTGTTGATCAGCGCCTGGGCCAGGCCGACGCGTTGTTGCATCCCTTTGGAATAGGTTTTGATCAGGCGTTTCCGGGCGGATTCCAGTTCCACCAATTTGAGCACGGAGTCCACCCGGCGATCGATCTCCGCCCGCGGGATGCGAAATATTCGGGCATAGAAGCGGAGCAGTTCCTCGGCGCTGAGAAATTTGTAGTAGTAAGTCAGCTCCGGCAAAAAACCTATGCGTTGCCGGGCGATAGGCTGGCGAACATCGACACCGAAGATGGAGGCCGAACCGCCCGTGGCGTTCACGAAGCCCAAGAGAACATTCATCGTGGTGGTTTTGCCCGCTCCGTTCGGACCAAGGAAGCCGAAGACTTCGCCCGACTGCACGGTCAAATCCAGCGCTTTCACCGCCATCTTGGTTCCCTGCCCCAACTCCCGGCTGCGAAATTCCACGGTTAATTTTTCAATCTGTAGAATTGCTTCCATTGAATCCTAAGTGTCAAAAAAGAATTATCGTCACGCCGGTCAATCTCAGACTTGTGACGGTGCATTTCAAGAGTTTGTTCAATAATCGTGAGCTGTCACTATTTCGGTCAAAGATCCAAAAAAAATGACTGGAGATTGCAATCTCCAGTCATTCTGAACTTTGCACCCACTGCTTCTCAGAGGGTGTGACTTGGGGTGGTGCAGGTAGTCAAATCGCTGATCGCGTTGTAACTATAGGTTCCACCTGTGGGGCAAGCTGGCAGGTTCCTCACGTACAGCGCTGGCCCAATGAGGTCGGTGTCTGTGGGTGTGGCCGTTGCCGGCTGCCGGGTTTCGAGTCCCCAAAGCTGCTTCGCCGCCTCCAATTGCCGGAGCGTGGCGATGCAGGTGTTTTGCTGTGACTTTAGCCGGGCTCTCACTAGATTCGGGATCGCGATCGCCGCCAACAAGCCGATGATGGCCACGACGATCATGATTTCCACCAGCGTAAACCCGGATTGGCTTCGAATACGCATACATCCCTTCAATTAGACCAAACCCTGATACAAGGCAAAAAAGCTTGGGAACGCGAATTCCCAAGCTTTAATTTGGCCTGACTTAAACGCTTGGATTACAGCGTGTGGAAGTCGGGGGATGCGGCCTTCGTGCAGGTCGGGCTGACGCTGACTGCGAGCAGGGCGTAGGTGCCACCAATCGGGCAGAGGGGCAAGGCCCGAATATACAGCGTGGCACCGTAGATGTCGGTGTCCGCCGGAACCGCTGTGGCGGCCTGTTTGGCTTCGACAGCCCACTGCTGCTTCGCACCGTCAATCTGCTTGAGGTTCGCAATGCAGGAGTTCTTCTGCGCGGTCGCACGGGCTTTCACGAAGTTGGGAATCGCGATCGCCGCCAACAGACCGATGATGGCCACCACGATCATGATTTCCACGAGCGTGAAGCCGGACTTACGGGAGGTTTTGGTTTGCATATGTGTCTTTCTCTATTTGCGGCGTGAACAGTGCAAAAGGCGGGTTATGGTTAATATGACTGTTTCGTTCACAAGTTGCCTTTTACGAACCGCAGCATGACCCTAGCAGGCTGGGTGCCATTGTCAATGGTAATAATAGGGGGATTCGCGACCGCTGCGCGGGCTGGTCTTTGTAGTCGTAAATCAATCCGTTTGTCGCGAGAGACGATCGCTTGTCTCGCAATCGAGGTTACTTCGGTTGCGTTTTTTCGATGTTGTGCAATCCGACCACGAAAACAATGTCAGCATCCAAGCTATCGGTGCTGAATTCTCTACCGCCACCTTCGTCGGCTTTCAGGTCGGTGCCGATTACCCGGGCGGCCAATGTGAAGCCGGTCGAATAGCCCGCGTCACCCGGATACAACACTGCTCCCTGGCCGCTGGCGTCATCGACTTTGTCAGCTCCATCCTTGGATTCCGAATTGAACAGATTGCGGATCCGGATCGCCGTGATCATTTCGCCGTCCGCCAAGCCGAAGCTGGAGAGATCAAACGCGACGGGATTGACGTCGCGTTCCAGGTCAATTCGCTCGTTGAAATGATAACGCGGCGGCGTGAAGGTGTCGGAGTCGGCCTTTTTCACCGAAACCGAGAAGCCCTCGTATTTGCCCACCTCGTAAACCACAAAATCAACGCCCGGCTTGTTCCGCAACCCTTTGCCGCCCCAAGTCAACTCGATGGTGCAACGGTCCACGTTCGGCCACGGCGGCCCGTCACCCTTGTCCGGTAGGGACACAAACAGAGACGGATTTCCAGGGATCCTGCGCTTGCGGGTTCCCAACAGCTGGCCAATAGTCCTCTCCCGTTTGAAATGGAGGAAAAGATCGGCGGGGTCCTTGACGGTCAGCGTGTCGGAGTTGCCCTTGCCGGCGAACTGTGGGGCCGAGTGAATTTTCAGATTGGGGTTGCCTTCCACCACCGCAGCGGTCGTGACCGAATTGTCATCGTTGAAGGTAAAGCCGGAGATGGTGAACAAATCGGCTACCGCCACGTTCGCCACCAGGGTCAACCCCGCCATCAAACCCGCTGCTTTCATGTTGTTCATAATAGAATAGTTTAGCCGTTGAGACCCATTGATCCTACCTGAGCCTTCCCACATGGCAAGAGGTCTTCGCAGGCCATCACGCTGGGTAGAATTGAATCCATCGTCTCCGCACAGACAGTCCGCCATGACAATGAAACCAGCCAATACCTAGTTTGCATCCCGCCCATAGCTGCCGGCTATGGAACAGTTGAACCAGGCGATATTTTATGGATTGGCCAACCGGTAAAACTTTTGCGCGCCCGTGATGGGCAAAACAAAGCTGATGGTACCGCCGTTCGTTTGAAAACTGCCCACCAGGTTGGTCCAAGAAATGGGTAGCAGTAAACTCGCCGTCGATTCCACCCGAAAGCCCGTGCCCGTAGCGGGCCAAAGCAAGGTCAAGTTGGTGCCCGTCGAAGTGGTCGTGATGCTGGGGCCAATGAACCCAGTACGGACGAGCGTCACGGTGTGATAACCTCCTGCCGCAATCATAGTCACTCCGCCCTGCGTCGCGACCGGCACATTCGTCTGGCCATAAGTGTTGTCCCCCCACGCCACCACCATTCCGTCGTTCTTCAAAGCCACCGTGTGAGTACCACCCGCTGCAATCTCCGTCACGCCACTCTGTGTTGCGACAAGCGCATTCGTCTGGCCGTAAGTGTTGTCTCCCCACGCCACCACCATTCCGTCGTTCTTCAAAGCCACCGTGTGAGTACCACCCGCCGCAATCTCCGTCACGCCGGTCATGCCTGTCGGCACGGTCGTTTGGCCGTAGATATTACCTCCCCACGCCACGACTGTCCCGTCGTTCTTCAAGGCCACGGTGTGATAAGCTCCCGCCGCAATCGCCACCACCCCACTTTGTGCCGCGAGGGGCACCGTCGTTTGGACGTAGGTGTTGTTTCCCCACGCCACCACCGAGCCGTCGTTTTTCAACGCCACGGTGTGAAAACGTCCCGCCGCAATCGCCATGACCCCGCTTAGGCCGGTGGGTACATCGATTTGGGCTTCGTTGTTATATCCCCACGCCACCACCGCGCCATCACTCTTCAAGGCGACGGTGTGGTAGTGCCCCGCCGCGATGGCCGTGACTCCGCTCAAACTCGCGGGCACATTGCATTCGCCTTGGGTATTATTTCCCCAAGCCAGCACCGTACCGTCATTCTTCAAGGCGACGGTATGGAACTCCCCCGCCGCAATGGCCGTGACCCCGCTCTGAGCAGCAAATGGCACGTTCGTTTGACCAACAACGGTGCCGCTGGCATCCGTGTTCCTTCCCCACACGACCACCGTGCCGGAAGAAACCGCATTCACGGTCAGCACGGCGGGCGGTGCGCTGGTGACGGAGCCGCCTGCGTTGCTAACCACTACCGTGTAACTGCCCGCTTGGTCGGCCCGCGCGATTCCCAAGCTCAAAGTGTCGCTCGTCGCTCCAGTGATGTTCACGCCATTGGTTCGCCACTGGTAGTTCAACGGCACGGTGCCCGAGGCCGCCACGGTGAAAAACGCGTTCTGGCCCACGCTCACCGTCAGGTTTACTGGTTGCGTCGTGATGGTCGGGGGAGTTCCTACAATCAATCCGGCGAGTGTGGATACCACCATCAGACCTAGCACCAGCAGCGCGCCGGCTAGACCGCCAGCAAATGGATTCGACGCGGGTAAAACAGCCAGCCGGAGCAGGCAACGGATAGTTTTCATATTTGTCTTAATAATTTCTCAGCCGCCCATCGCGGTACTCAGATTGCGCCCTGCGGGCCGGGTTCGTCGTCGTCGTTGCCCAAGCGTTCGGCCCACCAAGCGGTCTCATAGGAAATTGCCTTTGATATGCCGCGAGAACAACACTGGCACTTTCATTCGCACCGAGGAGAACGGCCAATACCTTGTATGCACCACACCCATAGCCTCAGGCTATGAGGGGTCGAGACGGGGCACATCCATCCTGGCTCGCGTCCGGGGTGAGAAGACAGTGCCACGTGATGAGAATGAAAGCGAGCGCGAGCGTCTGCGGAAAATTTCAAGGAACTCATCTGGCCTACGCAAGAGCAATCACGGTGGTTCAAGAAAACTCACCGGCGTAAAATCACAAGGCGAGAAACGCAGGACATTAGTCGGAAGCGGTGCTATATCTGCCGGGTACTTCGGAGAGGAACCAAGTCTGCATTTCGCCCTTGCCCTTGATCTCGATCGCGCCGCGTTCCTCGCACCGGAACGGCTCACCCAGTTTTTTCCGGGTGGCCTCCGTCACCTGCACCCGTCCGGCCACACCTTGGGATTCCATCCGGCTGGCAATGTTGACCGCATCGCCCCACAGATCATAGATGAACTTGCGCTTGCCGATGACGCCAGCCACCACCGCGCCGGTGTGGAGGCCAATCCGCACCTGTAGATGGCAACTGTTCTCTTGATTGAAAATGTTCAACGCCACGATCATATCCAACGCCATGTGCGCCGCCCGCGCCGCGTGATCGGTTGCCGGGACGGGTACCCCGGCAACCGCCATGTAGGCGTCGCCGATGGTCTTGATTTTTTCGAGGCCGCGATGGTCGGCGATATTGTCGAAGAGGGCGAAAACGGCATTGAGCAGGGCCACCAACCGCTCGGGGCCCATATTCTCGGACAGCTTGGTAAACTCCACAATATCCGCGAACAATACCGTCACATCCGGGAAGCTGTCGGCGATGTTCGTGTGGTCCAGCTTCAACCGTTCGGCGATGGAACGGGGCAGCACATTGAGCAACAGCCGCTCCGACACCTTCTTCTCCGCCAGGACTTCAGCGTAGAGTCTTTTCGTTTCCAAGTGCAGCAGGCGGACTTCAATCATGTTGTACACACGCGCCAACACTTCGGCCAGATCGAACGGTTTGCTGACGAAATCCTTGGCCCCGGCTTTCAGGGCGCGCAGTTTTTGCTCGGGTTGCGCGGTGATGACGAGGACTGGAAGATAGCCGTCTTTTTCGATTTCCTTCAGGCCTTCCATCACCTGGAATCCGTCCATGCCCGGCATCTGGAGGTCGAGGAGGATCAGGTCGTAGCTGTTCTCGCGATGCAGTCCGCAGACTTTATGCGGATCCTTGGTCGAGGCGATGGAAGTATATCCGGCACCAAGCAACGTGCGATCGAGCAGCCGGACATTGGCTTCCAGGTCGTCAACGATCAAGACTTTGGCGTTATGAATGTCGGATATACTGATCATGATATCCTTCCTGTTTTAACGAAAATTGAGGAGGCGCACCCTTCATGTTGACATGTTTGTCAGGCTGAAGGATTGGGCTCCCCTACTGCTTTTGTGCGCGGCGGTCCGGATAACGCCTGCTTAACCATGGCTATGAATTTTGGTATTGGGGTGGATTTTGAAATGAATGCGTGCCCGCCTATCTTTCCTCGCGTCGCCTCCACCTCCTCCTCTTGAACCATCGAGGTAAGGAAGATCACTGGAATATTTTTGGTGCTCGCATTTTCGGACAGGTTTTTAACAGCCTGCCCTCCGTCAGCGGATGGCATCACGACGTCCAGAAGTATCAGATTGGGCTGTGCCGAAACAGCCAACGCGAAGCCATTTTTTGCGTTGGAAGCCGTCAAGACCTCATACCGCTCTCTCCGCAGAATACTCGAATACAGTTTTAATATATTTTCGTCATCGTCAATAATCAGGATCCTGGAGTTTCCTCTTGGATGGTCGTCCACGATCTGGACTTTTGCGTTATGAATGTTGGATGGATTGATCATGATATTGGTCCTGTTTTATTCGCCACGCCCGCTCCCTTTTTCTGCCAACTCCAGTGCTTTGTTGAGCGTGTCCACGAACTCACTGATCTTGATTGGCTTGGTGAGATACCGAAAAAATCCCGCCTGCATGCCCTTGTCAATATCGTGGGGCATGGCATTGGCGCTGAGGGCAACGACCGGGATCTGCGCCGTGGCCGGGTCTTGGCGCAGGATTCCTAGCACTTCGATGCCGCTGATGTCAGGCAAATTGATGTCCATCAGGATCACATCCGGCAGGTTCGCGCGCGCAACCTCAATGCCGAGATACCCGGTTGCCGCGCTCAACAGCCGCAAATTGGGGCGGCGCGCGATGAGTTGCTCCACCAGCTTGAGGTTGGCCGGGTTATCCTCCACATACAGCAAGAGGTGCTCCCGCGCACCGCTCTGGACTTGCGATTCGGCGGGGACTGCGACCTCGCCGCAGCCCACGCCAAGTTGTGGCTCGTCTGCGGCCATCAGTTCGAACCAAAACACGCTACCGACACCCACGGTGCTTTCCACGCCAATGGTGCCCCCCATCAGTTCGACCAGTTGCTTGGCCACCACGAGGCCGATGCCCGTGCCTTCCTCGCCGCTGGACTCTTGCCCGAGACGGTTGAACGGCTGGAACAATTGCGCCAACTTCTCCGGAGGCAATCCCGCGCCGGTATCCTGGATGCTGACCCGGACTTGTCCCTGCGTGCTCGCGGTGAACTTCACCACGACCGTCCCCTGCTCGCGGTTGTACTTGATCGCATTTGAAAGGAAGTTGATGAGGATCTGCTTCAACCGGGTCCGGTCAGCGTGGACAAAGCACGGGATGTCGAACCGGGGAAAGGCCATTAGGATACCGCGCTTTTGCGCTTGTCCTTCGATCATGCCCTGGCATTCGACCATGACTTCAGCCAGCAACACTGCTTCCAGCGACAATGACAGTTTTCCGGACTCGATCTTCGCGAGATCGAGGATCTCGTTGATCAGTTTCAGCAAATGCCATCCCGCCTGGAGAATCTGGCCGATACTTTCCTTCTGGCCGGGCGTCGGTGCCGGGGAATCGGATTCCATCAACTGCGCGAAACCGAGGATGGCATTAAGCGGGGAACGAAGCTCGTGGCTCATGCTGGAGAGGAAATCCGATTTCGCGAGATTGGCTTTCTCGGCCGTGGATTTCGTGCTCTGAAGCTCGGCGTTCTTCTGCTGGAGTGTCTGTTCGAAGCGTTTGAGTTCAGTGACGTCGCGCGCGGAGGCGAAAACGCCCTGCAATTTCCTGTCCCGATCGTAGAACGTGGCGGCGTTGTAAGAGACCACGGTTTCTTTGCCGTCCCGGGCGCGGGCGGTCAGTTCGTAATTGGCAACTTTTTTTTCGCTGAGCACGAGCTTGATGCCCGCCTCGGCACGGTTCGGATCGGTGAAGCAGTCCTTGAAGGGCGCGCCGATCAACTCGTCGCGCGTGGAACCGGTGAGGGCCTCCATCTGCTTGTTGACGTCGGTGATGATGCCGGACGGATCGGTGGTCA
>JBKJSC010000009.1:0-10497 GCA_046593035.1 Limisphaerales bacterium
GTTTATGGAGGGCTTAAACAGCGTCTTCAGCGCCACCAAACGCAAGGCGCGCGGCTCTCGTTCCACCACTCATCTCATCACCATGCTCTACTTCGTCGCCGGCAAACTCCGCCTCCCTCAATTCTGATTCCACCGATAACAGCGGGGAACCACCCCTAGGCTCCACCATCCTTTTTAATCAAGGGGTTGCGATTTTCCACCCGTCAAATAATAGCAGTGGGCAAGGGAAAAGCCAGCCGGAATAGGCCCTCCGCTGCGGTTCATCCGCGTCCCGAAGTTGAATTGCTTAAATCCAACGCGCTCATTTTTTCCGGCATGTTCAGGTTTTTCTTCGCGGTGTCCTTACGGCAGGGGCACGGCGCGATAGAAACGCTTGGGCTGTCCCGGTGAATACGGATCAAAGACCAGATAGGGGCTGGACGGCAGCGTGAGTGTGGTGAGCACCAGCCAGTTCATCGGGCCGCTAACCACTGCGTCTGCGTAATCTACCCGGAACCGCTGTCCGACCGTTCCGGCCAGGGTGATGCCGGCGTAGAATTTCAAATCGCCGAACGAGAGGGCGAGGAGGGTCACGTCCTTGCTGGCCGTGCTGCCGCCCGCGGCGCTGTTCACGACGACTCGGTAGACACCCGCCGCGGCCGCCGAGGGGTTGACGAGGTTAAGAATCGAGCTCGTGGCGCCGAGGATATTCGTCCCATTGTGCAGCCATTGGTAAGTCAAGCCCGTTCCGACCGCGCTGACACTCAAACTGAGATCGGTACCCACAGCGAAGGTTTGCCCCACGGGCTGCGTGGTGACGATGGGGCCGATGAGCGCCGCCGTGTGGTGCCATCCCGCGGCGATGGCGGTAACGCCGCCCAAGCTGGCGGGAACGGTCGATTGGCCGTCCCCGCCGTCTGCGGGGTTGTTCCAGCCCCAAGCCACGACCGTGCCATCGCTTTTTAGCGCCACACTGTGATACTTGCCTGCGGAGATGGCGGTAACGCCGCTCAATCCCGCCGGCACATCAGTTTGACCCTCGAGGTTTCTGCCCCAGGCCACGACCGTGCCATCGCTTTTCAAGGCGAGGGAGTGCGCATCACCCGCCGCGATGGCGATCACGCCATTCAAGCCGGGCGGAATGATCAATTGTTGAAAGAGGAAGCTGTTGATACCCCACGCCACCACGGTGCCGTCGTTCTTCAAAGCCACGTTATGACCACCACCCGCCGCAATCGCCGTCACTCCGCTCAAGCCGATGGGGACATTCGCCTGACCATTGTTGTTGAGGCCCCAAGCCACGACGGTGCCGTCACTTTTCAAGACCAACGTATGGCCTAGACCTGCTGAAATGGCCGTCACGCCCGTCAGGAACGGCGGAATGGTCGTTTGACCGTTGGCGTTGTTGCCCCACGCGGCCACGGTGCCATCGCCTTTCAACGCCACGATATGCGCCTGACCACTCGCGATGGCCGTCACGTTGCTGACGCCGGCTGGAACGTTGGTTTGACCACTGGTATTGAGTCCCCACGCCACGACGGTGCCATCACTCTTCAGAGCGACGGTGTGAGCTTCTCCCGCCGCGATGGCGGTTACCCCTCTCAAGCCGGCAGGAGAGTTGGTTTGGCCGCTGGTATTGAGCCCCCACGCGACGACGATGCCGCTCGTGGGCTTCATGCCGACGGCATTGTTATCGAGCGTCACGGCGCCGCTGCGTGCCAGGGCCCGGCCTTGAAGTGTGGCGCCCGATTGTATGGTTATCGACACAGCCGCCAGAATGTTACCTTGCATACTAGAGGTCACCCCGATGGTGGCGGAACTGCCGACTTGCCAGAATACGTTGGCCGCCTGCGCACTGCCAATGAGGATCACCTTCCGACCAGTGCCCGTGGTCAAGGTGGACCCGATCTTGAAAATGAAGACGGCATTCGGATCGCCCTGTCCATCGAGTGTCAGATCGCCGGCAGATATTGCCAAAGAAGAGGCTGCTCGATAAAGCCCCGGCAACAGGGTCTGTCCACTGATGTCTGCCGAGAGGGTGACGGGGGACGTGGAGCGTCCGGCGGCGTCGTTATACGCGGTCGTCAGGTCGCCTTGGGCGGCCTGTGCAATTGGATCATTGACGTGCGTCGTCCCGGTTACAATTGCGGGCGAAGCGACGGCTACCGCGACACCAGGCCAGAGGCCCAGGTCGCCGTAAACGATGGTGGCGCCGGTGCTGGTGACGGTGGAGCCAGCAAGGACGCCGAAGTTCGCGGCGCTGCCCAGGGCCACGGGCGCCTCAGTGGCAGCGGCCGTGACGGTCAGGCCCAGCATAAACGAACTTAGGATGCACGCGGTTGCGTTCAGTTTTAAGAACATTGCTTTGGCTCCTTTCTTTCGGCGACGATGGTGATAAACATTTTGCCCGCAGCCATCCTGAGTGCGAGAGACTGATTTGATTTCATTTTGCATTTTTCGTTTGTTTGGCTCTGTGAACAGAGACAGTGTCCATCGCCTACTTCCAACAGCGAGAGCGTCGGTTACGACCGACTTCAGTACTGGATTTAACAACCGCTGAATCAGGTTCAATGTCCGATGACCCATTGTGATTCCTATTTTGAAGGCATTGCCTCCTCGTTACCAGAATGTTGTGTGCAATGCGCCAATCTACGTCTGTGCTGAACTTCCCGTATTGCTTCCGGCAGAATGTCGAGAGAGGTTTGTTTGAGCAAAAGCCCACCGACCCTGCCTCGGTGGCCTGCTCAAAATAAGTGTCACCGACTGCAATCTAACACTTCTTTGTATTCTGTCTATGGGCTAGATTGGATCTTCCTTCCCCGGTGCAAGATATCAGACGGCGCCGCCTCCTTCGTAGCACAGGTGAACAGTTCAACGTGCCGCCGGAGCACCGGGTATTTCCCGGCTGGCGGGCGACGGTGAAACCCAAGCCGGGTTGGTGCTCGGCGTGCCTTCCAAAAAGCAAACGATACCTATGCCCCTTCGGAACACGATTTGACCTTGCACCATTTTTCCCGCAAGCTCCGCGCATGGCAAATTCGTTTGGTCACCTCTTTCGCATCACCACCTGGGGTGAATCCCACGGCGGCGGCGTAGGCGTCGTGGTGGATGGCTGCCCGCCTCGGCTCACACTTACCGAAGCGGATATCCAGCCCGATCTGGATCGTCGCCGTCCCGGCCAGTCGAAGATCGTCACGCCGCGCAAGGAATCCGACACCGTGCAAATCCTCTCCGGCACTTTTGAAGGCCGGACGCTGGGAACGCCCATCGCCATGTGGGTGAAAAACGAGGACGCCCGCTCGGAAGCGTATTCCGAGATGGCGACAAAGTTTCGCCCGTCCCACGCGGATTACACCTACTTCGCCAAGTTCGGCCACCGCGCGTGGCCCGGCGGAGGACGCAGCAGCGCACGAGAGACAATTGGACGCGTCGCTGCGGGCGCGATTGCCAAAAAGATTTTACGCGAACGTTTCGGCGTGGAAATTCTCGCTTACGTTCAGCAGGTGCAACGGCTCGTGGCCGAGGTGAATGCCGACACGGTGAAGCTGAAAGAGATTGAAGCGAACATTGTCCGCTGTCCCGACGCTGCGATGGCGGAGAAAATGATCCGCTTCATCGAGCGGATGCGGCGGGCGGGTGACAGCGTGGGCGGCATTGTTGGTGGCGTGGCGCGCGGGGTTCCGGCGGGCTGGGGCGAGCCGGTGTTTGACCGGTTGGAAGCGGATTTGGCGAAGGCGATGTTGAGCTTGCCCGCCAGCAAGGGCTTTGACATCGGCTCCGGCTTTGGCGGGATTCTGCTGACCGGCACGCAGCACAACGACGCGTTTCGCGCGAAGAGCGGCCAGGTTTTTACGACGACGAACCGGTCGGGCGGTATTCAAGGTGGCATTTCCAACGGGGAAAATATTTACTTCCGCGTCGCGTTCAAACCGGTGGCCACGGTGATGCACGAGCAGGACACGGTGGATGTGAAGCTGCACAACACCACGCTCAAAGGCCGTGGTCGGCATGACCCTTGTGTGCTGCCGCGCGCCGTTCCGATGGTCGAAGCCATGACCGCGCTGGTGCTGGTGGATCACGCCTTGCGGCAGCAGGCACAGTGCGGCTGATCGGAGTCTTTCCGTTCAACTCAATTCCTTCTGTTCCCGGAGAACCCGCACCACAAACCAGTGGATGAGGAATCCGCATGCCATCCACATCGTGAAAAACACGACGAGACGATTGCGGGTTTCCCGCCAGGCCCAATCCTGGTAATTGAAGAGCGGAGGCGGTTGCGAATCTTCGTCGGTAATACGGTCAACATAGCTGCCGATGGTGGAATTGGAATTGTTCAGGCCGGCGAGGCGCAGGGGAAAGTGCTGCGTCGTTTGGGCGGTGGCGGTTTGCGTCGTGCCTTCAGCCGGCTGCCAGAGGATGGGATTCGCCACCCATTTGCTGCCGAGTCCTAACAACACCACCCAGATCAACAGCCCGACGAGAAATGCGTTTTTGTTCATGGCTCAATCTGCCGGACATCGTTGCCAATGCGGGGTCGGATTCAACCAACGTTCCAACTTACCGTACCATCCACCAACTCAAAATCTGTTTGTGCGCGAACATCCAGATCGTCGCAGCCAGAGCGATGTACGGTCCGTAGGGCAGGCGGCTGGACCATTCCTGTTTGCGACAGGCGATGAGAGTGACGCCGACGATGGCACCGATCACCGCGCTGACGGTCAGCGAAAAAATCACTGCCTGCCAGCCGAGGAATGCGCCGATGGCCGCCATGAATTTCACGTCGCCCAAGCCCATCGCTTCGCGGGGCAGGATGATTTCGTCAGTCACCGCTTCCATATGCCGAACGGTTTCCGGATCGAATTTATCGTCGCCGATCTTCAAGGTGACGGGCGACAATCGTATCGCACAGTCCTGATAACAGCGATCCACCAACTCCAGTGATTTGGCGTGAAGCGCGATGGTGTCAGATTTGCGGTAGAATAATTCCTCAAAGGGGATATCGCGGTCGGGAAGATGGAGGGCGGTTTCCGAAAAAATGATTCGTGTGGGAGCTTCGAGTTCGACGATTTCGCGGCCGAAAAGAAATTTGCCGAGGCGAAGAATGCCGTAGATCAAGCCCGCGCCGACGAGAATGCCGTAGAAACTTTGTTCCAGTCCGCGCGCCCCGGATGCCGCGTCGTGCATCGCCGGCACCAAACCAGAGCAGACAAACCCCACGACGATGCCGCCGAGGGTGATCTCGTCGGGGATGATGAAATGCTCCACGTCGATGAAGGTGGCGACGATGAAACCCGCCAGCAGCAGGCAATTGACAAGGGCGAGCGCCGGCACTTCGCCACCGAACGCCAGCCAGCAGTTCAGAAACGCGGCGCCGGTGAGCAGTTCCACGAGAAAGTAACGGAAGGAAATGGGCGCTTTGCAGTTGCTGCATTTGCCGCCGAGATACAGCCACGTCACGAGGGGGATGTTCAGAAACCAAGGGATGCTGTACTTGCAATGCGGGCAATGAGACCGCGGGGTCACAATGCTTTCGCCGCGCGGCATCCGGTGGATGCAAACGTTCAGTAAGCTGCCAACGATGCAGCCGAAGCTGAAGAAAACGACCGACCAGAAATGAAAAGGAACCGCTGTCCAGGGATTTGAATCAGGCATACAAAAGTTTTAAGAGACGCGCGGCGAAAAGCTAATGGTGAGGGTGCGCAAACAAAGTCACGCTGGCCGTCCGTTGTTCACGGCCGTTCGCCTTATTTGCCATAAATATTTGTTTCCAAAGCCTGCCGCATCACCGCGACCGGCGCGGCTTTGCCCGACCATAATTCCAGAGCCTTGGCTCCTTGGTAAAGCAGCATTCCCAAGCCGTTGGCCGCACGGCAGCCCGCGCTGCGCGCCGCCCGCAGCAACGGAGTCTCGGCGGGGCGATAGATCATGTCGTACACAAACCGCGCGAGTTTGAGCGGATATTGCTTCTCATCCATCGGCAGGGCGTCGTCGGGTTTCAAACCAAGCGAGGTGGCGTTGAGAATCAAATCGACCGGCACGTTGGGATAGCCGACCGAAACTTTCGCGTTGCGGAAACGCTTCTTGATGTCCGCCGCGACTGCCTCGGCTTTGTCAGTAGTGCGGTTGACAAGGTGCAAATGTTTCACTCCTTCCGCCGCGAGTTTCAGCGCGGCCACCCGCCCGGCACCGCCCGCGCCCAACAGCAGAACCCTTGCACCGCGCGGCTTCAAGCCGAGTTCCTCCCGCAGCGAACGCACGATGGCGTCGGCGTCGGTGTTGAAGCCGACGCTACGGATTTCCAGATCGGCCTCACCGGGAAACTGTGCCAGCGGTTGCCAGTTGCCGAACGGGTCTTTCGCTTCAAAGCGAATCGTGTTCACCGCGCCGTAATTCTTGGCCGAATCGTCCACTTTATCCACCAGACCCACCGCGAGAAGTTTGTGTGGGACGGTAAGATTGAGACCAATAAATCGCATCGCCTTCGCACCGGCAATGGCTTCGCGCAAATTGTCCGGGTGAACTTCAAAAGCGAGATAGCGCCAATCCAGACCGAGCGCGGCAAGGGCGGCATTTTGCATCGCGGGCGAGGCGGAGTGCTTGATGGGGTGCCCAAACACGGCGCAGTAACGCGTCGTCGCGACGATGGGCATGGCGGTAGTGTCGGACACCCGTTGAATGTAGGGGATGCCTTCGGAAGGTTCAAGGCTATCAATCAGCGCGCGAGCTTGAACCCTAGATTACCACGCTCGCGCCAACCGAAGTAGAATTTGAACTTCCCACTTTTGTACGAAACGAAGGGCAACCGCAAAAAGCGGTATTTGCAGACCGCAGTATTCCAGCCGTTGTTGGGATTGAAAACCGCCTCCGGGTGTTTGCCCGCGCGTTTGAAATCCTTGTCCGCGATGCCGACGACGTAGAAAGTAAAATTGTGCAGCGGATTGCGCCAACGCCATTTCATCCGGCGGTGTTTGTCGTCTGGGCGGTACCAAGCGGGCGGGGTCGGGTCGTCGATGTTTCCGAACCACCAGATGGGATTGAACTTCTGCCAGGTCTTCGGGCGTGGCTTGCTTTTGACCTCCAGGCGTTCCGGTGCAAGGGCAGTCTCAGGCGGAAGACTCGGACCGGCTAGCACCGAAGTCGTAATGAACAGGCAAAATCCAAGGCGAATGTTATTGGCGCGGCGGTTCATTTTGTTCAATCCGGGCGGTTACGCGAATAAAATAGATTCCGGCCCATTGAAGTCAACGGCCATCCCGGCCGCGTGCTTCACCACTTGATTTATTGACGGAGCAGCAAGCGCCAATATGATGACCGCGAATTTTGATCGTCATTTATGAAACAAACGAACAAATCCGCCACGACGCATATCACATCATTCTCCCAGGAGGAGCGCCTTTTCCCGCCGTCGAAGGAGTTTTCCTCGCGAGCGCATCTGAAATCAGTCGCGCAGTATCGCAAGCTGTATCAAGAGTCGATCCAGTCGCCGGAGAAGTTCTGGGGCCGGGAAGGGAAGCAGGAACTGGTCTGGTTCAAGCCGTTCAAAAAGGTGCTTCAATGGCGCGAACCGTTCGCCAAGTGGTTCGTGGGCGGTCAGCTTAACGTCAGCGTCAACTGCCTCGACAAGCATCTTGGCACGCCGACGGCCAACAAGGCCGCGCTCATCTGGGAAGGCGAACCCGCCGCGCCCGGCAAACCCGGCGAAGAGCGCACGCTCACCTACAAACAGCTTCATCGTGAAGTTTGCCTGTTCGCGAATGTGCTCAAGCGAAACGGAGTCGGCAAGGGCGACCGCGTGCTCATCTATTTGCCCATGATCCCAGAGGCGGCCATCGCCATGCTCGCTTGTGCGCGCATCGGAGCCGTGCATTCCGTGGTGTTCGGCGGCTACAGCGCGCAATCCGTCGCGGATCGCATCTTTGATTGCCAGGCGAAGCTCGTTATCACGGCGGACGGTGGGTTTCGGCGTGGTTCCGTGGTTCAGTTGAAGAAGAATGTGGACGACGCGCTGGTGCTCAAGGATGCAAAGGGGCACTTGCTTACCAAGACGATTGAAAAAGTCATTGTCGTCCAGCGCGCGGGCAATGAGATCCACATTGAGGAAGGCCGCGACGTCTGGTGGCATCGTGAATTGGAGTACGTCAATGCCGATTGCCCGCCTGCGAAGATGGACAGCGAAGCACCGCTCTTCATTCTTTACACCAGCGGCTCGACCGGCAAACCCAAGGGCATCCTGCACACTACCGCCGGTTATTTGCTCTACACCAAGATGACGAGCAAGTACGTGTTCGATTTGAAGGACACCGATGTGTACTGGTGTACCGCCGATGTGGGCTGGGTCACGGGCCACAGCTACGTCGTCTATGGCCCGCTGGCGAACGGCGCGACCAGTTTGATGTACGAAGGTGCGCCGAATTTTCCCGAGCCGGACCGGTTCTGGCGCATCGTCGAGAAGTTTGGCGTGACGATTCTCTACACCGCGCCGACGGCGATCCGTGCGTTCATGAAGTGGGGCGTGGAATGGCCGAAGAAACACAACCTCACTTCGCTGCGCCTGCTGGGCACCGTGGGTGAGCCGATTAATCCTGAAGCGTGGATGTGGTATCACGAAGTCATTGGCGGCAAACGTTGCCCCATCGTCGATACTTGGTGGCAGACCGAGACGGGCGGCATCATGATTACGCCGTTGCCCGGAGTGACGCCGACGAAGCCCGGAACCGCGACGCTGCCGTTCTTCGGCATCGTTCCTGAAGTTGTCGATGATCATGGAAACGCCGTGCCCAAAGGCAGCGGCGGCAAACTCGTGATTCGCAAGCCGTGGCCGTCGATGCTGCGCGGCTTGTGGGGCGACAACGAACGTTACCAGCAGACTTACTGGAGCGAAGTCAAGGGCAGCTATTTCACGGGCGACGGTTGCCGTCAGGACAAGCATGGTTATTTCTGGATCGTCGGGCGCATCGACGATGTCCTCAACGTCGCCGGGCATCGCATCGGCACTGCGGAAGTGGAAAGCGCACTCGTGAGCAATCCGAACGTGGCCGAAGCGGCGGTCGTGGGCCGGCCCGATGAACTCAAAGGGCAGGCGCTCGTCGCGTTTGTCACGCTCAAGACCGGCATCAAGGCGCATTCGGAATTGCGCGAAGAGTTGCGCCAGCATGTCGGCAAGGAAATCGGTCCGGTGGCCAAGCCCGATGATATTCGCTTTGCTGAGACACTGCCCAAAACACGCTCTGGGAAAATCATGCGCCGTCTCCTCAAACAAATCGCCGCCGGTGTGGAAATCAAAGGCGACACCACGACCCTCGAAGACCTGAGCGTGCTGGCCAAGCTATCCAGCGCTGAAGAGTGAACCGAGACTGGCTTTGCTTCAGCGATATTTTCAACATGCCTTGCTCGTGAATCAGCGGCTGCTTCCGGGACATTGCTTCTTGAACTTTAGACTCCGAACGCTAAGTTCCCTCGCCATGAATTTGGAATTTACAAAAATGAACGGCGCGGGGAACGACTTCGTGCTTCTCGATAATCGCGCGCAAAACCTGAAGCTCTCGCGCGAGCAGATCGTACGCCTGTGCGACCGTCAGCGCGGCGTCGGGTCGGATGGGCTTTTTCTGCTGATTCCGTGCGCGTCGGGCAAAGCCGACTGGGCTTGGGAATTTTACAACAGTGATGGCAGTACCGCCGACATGTGCGGCAACGGCGCGCGTTGCTTCGCCCGTTTCATTCAGCGTGTCACAAGCGCGAAGGGCCAGACTACTTTTGAAACCGGTGCGGGCGTCATCACCGCCAGTTTTCACGGCGAACGTGTCACCGTCAATTTGACTCAACCTAAAGACCTGCGCTTGGACAAACAAGTCGCCTTGGCCAGCGGCCCGCAGACGATTCACTCGGTCAACACGGGCGTGCCGCACGCCGTCTTGTTTGTTCCAGATGCCGACCAGGCGATGGTGCGGCAGCTCGGCAGCGAGATTCGCCATCACGCGCATTTCGCGCCCAAGGGAACGAATGTGAACTTTGTCCAATTGCTCGGCACGAACCACATTCGCGTCCGCACGTACGAGCGCGGCGTGGAAGGCGAGACGCTGGCCTGCGGCACCGGCGTCTCGGCGGCGGCCTTGATTTCCGCGCGCGTGCATGGGTTCAGTTCGCCCGTCAAAGTCCAGGTGCAGGGCGGCGACACGCTGGAAGTCAGCTTCCAGGAAGAGCAGAGGAACTTCACCGCCGTGCGCCTGACTGGTCCGGCGGATTTCGTCTTCGACGGGAAGATTGATCTTTAATCCGCATGGTGGTGCGACGCGCAGGCTTTGCGTTGAAACGTGCTTGCCAAAATCTCCCGCACCTTGGCCTAATACGGGCGCAGCTTCGGAAGCCAATGTAGCTCAGTGGTAGAGCAACGGTTTCGTAAACCGACGGTCGCCGGTTCAATCCCGGCCATTGGCTCCAGCTTTTTCAGTCAAAGCTTCCAAGCGCGTGGGAATCCAGCCAGTCCGATCTTTTCAAAAGGAATCGCCTGAAAGCCTAGTTTCA
>JBKJSC010000077.1:0-13173 GCA_046593035.1 Limisphaerales bacterium
GGTGAAAATCAGTGGCATGCTTTCCGGCACCTCCTCTCCCCATCCCTCTCCTCCACTCCGAGTGGGGGGAGAGGGTGCCCGCAGGGCGGGAGAGGAAGAGGAACGGTCGGTGAACGCGGCAGCGTCTTGGAGTGCGCGCGCTCCTGCGCCGCTTGGTTGCGCGCCCGCACTATCCATAGGAAGACGTCTTGCCAAAAAGCGGCGGAGGGCCGCCGCAGACCAAGACGCTGGCGCGCGCTCGGTGGCATGGGAGAAAGTCTGGGCCGAGCGGCAGCTCGGCCCTACCAAAACAGAGGTAGGGACGCGCTGCGGCGCGTCCGGGATACCTCACTTCTTCCGGGCGTCGTAGGCTTTCCAGAAGTCGGCGGCGGGCAGGAGCTTGTCCCAGTCCTTTTCGGAATTCGCGTAGCCGATGAATTTCAAATCGTACAGGTTGCGCAGGGGTTCGAGGTTCGTGAGTTGCCGGGGCAAGGCGATTCTTTCCAACGCGCGGCAGGACGCCAGCGGGCCAAGGTCTTTGATCAACTGGCAACCGGACAAATCCAGTTCCACCAACGGCATGTCTTTGAGGACGCTCAGATCCCGGACTTGCGTGCCCGACAGATACAACTTGGTCAACGGCGCGCCCTGCAACGCGCTGATGTCACTGACCGAGGTGGCTTGATTGAGATCCAGGTCTGCGAGAGGCATTCCTTTGAGAGGGCTCAAATCCTTTACCTGCGTGTACTGGGCACCCAGTCCGGTCAGTCTTTTCCCCTGAATGGAGGTCAGATCTTTGATGAGCGTGTACCCAATTGCCAGACTACCGGTGAGTGGTGAATTTTTAAGTGGGGCAAGTGAAGCGACTTTGGTTCCGTGCATCCAAAGGGTGGCCAATGGCGCGCCTTCCAACGCACTAATATCTGTGATTTTTGTAAATGCCATGCTCAACCTTTGCAGGGGCATTCCCCTCAAAAGTCCGATGTCGACAACATGGCTACCATCAATTGTTAAAGTCGACAGTTTTGTTCCTTTCAGCGGGCGGAGATCATTGACCGGGCAACCCAACAAATTCAGATCCTCTAAAGGCATACCCTCCACCGCGCTCAGATCCTTCACGCTGAGACAGGTGGCGAGATCAAGACTGTGAAGAGGCATGCCCTTGAGTGGGTTTAGGTCGCTGACCTTTGTGCCCACAAGCTGCAGTTGTTTGAGTGGGACTCCTTTGAGCGGCCGTAAATCCTCTAGGTGAGAACAATAATTTAAGTCCAAGCTGTCCAGCAGCATTCCTTTTAGAGGGCGGAGATCAATGAGGTTGGTGGATCCCGTCAGGTTAAGACGCTTCAGCGGTAGTCCTTGTAAGGCGGAGAGATTCGTGATGTCTGTGTGAACGTAGGATGCAAAATGCTTCAAGAGGCTGCCTTTCAAAGGCGTCAGATTCTTAACTGAATGCCTTTCCAATATGAGTTCGCTCAAGGGCATGCCCTTGATGAAACCAAGGTCATTGGCCGCTGGGTCGTCGATCAACAGACTCAAGGTGTGATCTGCATTTTGGGTGAGCTTTCCTTTCCAGGTGGTCTGGTCAAACACGGTTTTCCATTTCGCATAATTCACCTCCGTGCCTTTGCCAAGCCGCTCACCAATCACGATAGCCTCGGTGGAGCGGCCTTGCGCCAGCATGGCGGCGCGGAGTTCTTCCAAGCTCTCCACCGCCAGTTCCTTCTTGCCGGGATTGTCGCGGAGCAGTTTCTCGCACAGCTTCAGATTCTCGTCCGCGAACCGATACTTGGGATCGCAACGCACGGCTTCCGCGTAGGCTTGGCGAGCCTCCTCGATCTGGAGCAGGGCTTGCAGCAGACTTCCCCGGAGCGCGTGATACTCCGCCTGGTTCGGCGCAAGCTCCGTCGCGTAACTGATCCGCTCCAGCGCGTTCGTCAACTTCTGTTCGCTCAACAACTGCTGGGCATTCGCGTAGAATGTCGGCGCGGTGCCCTGTAATTCCGTCAGGGTCGTCTTGGTCCGCCGTTCGCTGGCGATCACTTTCGCCATGAACCCGGCTGCGACCGCAAGAATGATCGCCAGCGCCGCCGCCGCGAGAGTGACCTCCGTCTTGCGTCGCTTCATTGCGAGCACCATCAATTTCCACGCGCCCGCTTGTTCAGCGCTCGTGGCAAACCCGCCCTGATACGCGGCGAGGTCCTGTTGCAGTTCCTCGACCGTCTGGTAGCGCGCCTCGCGTTGCGTCGCCAAGGCCTTCATCGCCACCGCCGACAACGCTTCCGGCACTTTCCCGTCCGGACAGTGCGCCAAGGAAATATTATCGCCCTTGGTGTCCTTCCGCGCCTGGTTGTAAAACACGGGTGGCGCGATGTAGCCGCTCTTGATGTTCGCCAGCATCTCCGCCATCGTCGTCCCCGTCGCTGGCGCGCGCAGGGTGAGGATCGAATACAGGATCCCGCCCAGCGCAAAGATGTCCGTCCGCCCGTCCATCTCATGCACCTTCCCTTCCGCCTGCTCCGGGGCCATGAAGCTGGGCGTCCCCATGATCGCCCCTTCCATCGTTTGCAAGCCGTCGCCCCCGCCCAAATCGCTTTGCTCGCGAAAGCCCTCCGGTGAGTCACCCCCCGGCGCGACGCCGGAGGCGGCGGGTGGGACTCCCGCGCTACCTTCGTCCATGATTTTCGCCAAGCCCCAGTCCATCACCAGCACTTCGCCAAACTCGCCCAGCATGATGTTCTCCGGCTTGAGATCGCGGTGGATCACTCCCTGCGCGTGCGCAAACGCCATCGCGTCGCACACCTTCTGAAACACCGTCAGCAACTGGCTCAACGAGTGTTTGGCGAGCGTCGCCGCGTGGCCCTTCTTGATTTCCGTCAGCACCTGCCGCAGCGTCACTCCCTTCACCAGCTTCATCGTGTAGAACACCTGCCCCTGCTCGTTCAGCCCCAGTTCGTGGATGGGCACGATGTTCGGATGTTCCAGACGCCCGATGACTTTGGCCTCGCGGATGAAACGCTGGAGGCCTTCGCGATTCACCGGCCCGCGATCCGAACGGATCACTTTCATCGCCACCGCCCGTTCGATCTTCAAGTCTTGCGCGCTCAGGATCGCGCCCATCCCGCCCTGCGCGATGACAGAGCCGACCTGGTAATGCCGGCCTTGAAGCGCCGCTTCGGGCGCGGGGAGGGAAGAACTTTCCGCAGGGAGAAACCGAAATTCCAACGTGGCGTTGCCCAGTTGCACTTTCTGCGCCGACGACAACAACGTCCGTTGCGTCACCGGCTCGCCGTTGACGAACGTCCCCAGCGTGCTGCCCAAATCCTCGAGGTGAAACTGGCCGTCGCCGACCACCAGTCGCGCGTGCTTGCGCGACACCGCCTCGCCCGCCACCCGGATGTGGCACGCCGTCTCGTCCCGCCCAATTACGTAGTCGCCCGGCCCCAAGACATGCCGCACCGGCATCTGGCCTTCGATCTTGATGAGGATTTCCGCCTGGGCTGTCGCCATTCGTTGCTCCCGGCGCACGTCCTTCGCGAAGATCATTGCGCCTCGTGGTAAATGTTGGCCGGAGTGTAATGAAGGAGGCACGAATGTCGAGCGGGGGTTTTGGGGTCTGGCCAAGGTGAGATCCCAGTCGCATGCCATTCGGAAACAAGCATGGACAAACGCCGTCCATTAGTGTTTTATCGACACAATTAAATGGCTACGCTGTCCCACAGGTCACCCGGCGAATGAGCGTCCTGCGCAAACTTTATCGCGACGGCCTGTCGCTGGCGACGGACCTCTACCAGTTGACGATGGCTTACGGCTACTGGAAATCCGGCGCGCAAAACCAAGAGGCGGTCTTCAACCTGTTCTTCCGGCAAAACCCGTTCAAGGGCGGCTACGGCGTTGCCTGCGGTCTGAGCTACGTGGTCGGTTACCTCAAGGAATTTCATTTCGCCGAGGACGACCTGACGTTCCTCGCCGGGCTGCGTGGCAATGACGACCAGCCGCTGTTTGAACCTGGGTTTCTCGACTACCTGCGCGATCTGCAATTCACCTGCGACGTGGATGCGGTGCCGGAGGGCACGGTGGTTTTCCCGCACGAACCGCTGGTGCGCCTGCGCGGGCCGATCATCCAGTGCCAGATCCTCGAAACGCCGCTGCTCAACATCATCAATTTCCAGACGCTCGTTGCCACGAAGGCCGCGCGCGTCTGCCAGGCCACGCGCGGCGAGCCGGTGCTGGAGTTCGGATTGCGTCGCGCGCAAGGCATGGACGGCGCAATGGCCGCGAGTTGGGCCGCGCATGTGGGCGGTTGCGCCGCCACTTCAAATGTGCTCGCGGGAAAATTGTTTGGCATCCCCGTCAAAGGCACGCACGCGCACAGTTGGATCATGTCGTTCGACACCGAACTGGAGGCGTTTGAAACGTACGCCGACGCGATGCCGAACAACTGCGTCTTCCTCGTGGACACTTATGACACGATCGAGGGCGTGCGTAATGCGGTGAAGGCCGGCCTGCGCCTGCGCGAACGCGGCTTCCAGCTCGCTGGCATCCGCCTCGACTCCGGCGACCTCGCCTATCTGAGCATCGAGGCACGCAAGATTCTCGACGCCGCCGGCTTCCCCGACGCGGCCATCGTGGCGAGCAACGATCTCGACGAGCACATCATCGAAAGCCTGAAGGAGCAGGGGGCGCAAGTGAACATCTGGGGCGTGGGCACCAAGCTGGTCACCGCCTACGATCAACCGGCGCTAGGCGGCGTGTACAAGCTGGCAGCGGTGCGCCAGCCGGGCGGGAAGTGGCAACGGAAAATCAAATTATCTGAACAAGCTCTCAAAATTTCCACGCCCGGTATCCAGCAAGTCCGGCGCTTTCAACACGACGGCCTGTTCCTTGCCGACATGATCTACGATGTCGAACTGGGCATCACGGCCGAGCCGACGATTGTCGATCACAACGACATCACGCGCCGGAAAAAAATCACCGCCGACACCAGCCACACCGACTTGCTCGTGCCAGTGTTTCGCGCCGGCCAGCCGGTCTATGAGCCGCAGCCGTTGCCGCAAATCCGCGCGCACGCGCAGGCGCAACAGCGGCAGTTGCACCCGACCATCAAGCGGTTCGTCAACCCGCACGAATATCCCGTCGGTCTCGAAGAAGGGCTGCACGATTTGAAGTCCGAGTTGATTCTGCAAGCCCGCGGATTCAAACCATGAAACGCGCCCGGCCCATCGTGTTCACGACGCCCGCCTACGGGTATCTGGCGGACGCGATTTTGCGTCGCGGCTTCGGCCAACGCGGCGGCCTGGAACGGAAAGAATTTCCCGATGGCGAGCGTTATCAACGCATCCTCGACGATGTGAGCGGGCAGGACACGGTGCTGGTCGGCGGCGCGATTGCGGACAGTGACACGCTGGAGATTTACGACCTTTCGTGCGCCTTGGTGAAATACGGCGCGCGCAGCCTCACGCTGGTCATGCCGTATTTCGGTTATTCGACGATGGAACGCGCCGTCAAGCCGGGCGAAGTGGTCACGGCCAAAACCCGCGCCCGCTTGTTGTCCTCCATCCCGGCGGCGACGTTCGGCAACCGGCTCGTGCTCGTGGATCTGCACAACGCCGGGCTGCCGCACTACTTTGAAGACGGCATCCGGCCCGTTCACCTGTATGCCAAGGAGTTGATCCAGAAACTCGCGCGGCGCTTCGGCGGCAAATCGTTCGTGCTCGCCTGCACCGACGCGGGCCGGGCCAAGTGGGTGGAGTCGCTCGCCGGCGAAATGGGCGTGGGCACGGCCTTTGTCTATAAGCGGCGGCTCGACGGCGAGCGCACCGAAATCACCGGCGTCAGCGCCACGGTGAAGAACCAGCGCGTGGTGATTTACGACGACATGATCCGCACCGGCAGTTCCCTGCTCCAGGCCGCGCAGGCCTATCGTGACGCGGGCGCGAAACAAGTCTTCGCCGTCGCCACGCACGGCATTTTTCCTGGTGACGCCTTGGCCCGGATCACCGCCACCGGTCTGCTGGACGGCCTGGCCTGCACCGACACGCATCCTAACGTTCTAAGGTTGCCCCGGACGCAGATTCATGTAGAGTCCGTTGCCGGAATGCTAACCGATTACCTGAAGGAAAGCCTATGAAGCTGATCAAAGTCGGCGCGGCCATTCTCAATCAGACGGCCCTGGCTTGGGAGCACAACCAGCAAAACATCGTCGGTGCGATCCGTGACGCCAAGGCGCAGGGCGTGTCGATCCTGTGCCTGCCGGAACTGGCCATCACGGGTTACGGCTGCGAAGACGCCTTCCACTCGCCGAGCGTTCACAAGATCGCCTGGCAGATGTTGCAGGAAATTCTACCAGAAACCCAAGGCATCATCGTCGCCATCGGCCTGCCGGTGTTCCATCAAAAAGCCCTGTTCAACTGCGCCTGCTTGGCCGTGGACGGCAAGATCGTCGGCCTGACCGCCAAACAAAATCTGGCGGGCGACGGCATTCATTACGAGCCGCGTTTTTTCAAACCTTGGCCGCGCCAGCTTACCGGCACGCTCCGCGCCAACGGCAAGGAAATCCCCATCGGCGATCTCTACTACGACTGCGGCGGGGTGACGGTCGGGTTTGAGATTTGCGAGGATGCCTGGGTTTCCACGCGGCCCGGCTCGGAACTGGCGCTCAAGGGCGTGGACATTATTTTGAACCCGAGCGCGTCGCATTTCGCGTTCGGCAAACAGCAAGTTCGCAAACGCTTTGTCCAGGAAGGCTCGCGCGCGTTTGGTGTCAGTTACGTTTACGCCAATCTACTGGGCAACGATGCGGGCCGTGTGATCTACGACGGCGGCGCGATCATTGCCACACAGGGACGGCTCGTCGGACAAGGGCCGCGCTTCAGCTTCGCCGACCGTCACGTCACCACCGCCATCGTCGATGTGGAGGCGACGCGCATGAGTCAGTCGCGCACCGCGAGCTTCCAGCCGAATCTCGAAGAAGTGGTGAAGAATTGCATCGTGCGCGAGTTCGCCTATCCGGCCATCGCGCCGGAAGCGGAAATATTGCATGTGGCCGACTGGGAAACCGGCGCGGACGTGAAGGAAGAGGAATTCGCGCGGGCCGAGGCACTGGGGCTGTTCGACTACATGCGCAAGAGCCGGTCGAACGGGTTTGTGATTTCGTTGAGCGGGGGCGCGGATTCGGCGGCGATTGCCTGCTTGGTTCATTTGATGGTCCAGCTTGGCATCGACGAACTGGGCGCGGAAGGCTTTTACCAAAAAGCGCCCTACCTGCCGCGAACCGGAAAGCTCACGCCGAAAAACGCCGTGCGCGAAACGATGCGCCGGTTGCTGACGTGCGTTTATCAAGCCTCGGACAACAGCGGCAGTGTCACGCGAAAAGCCGCCCGCGCCGTGGCCGAAGGCGTGGGCGCGGAGTTTCACGAGTTGAACATAGCGCCCGTCGTGCATCGTTACATCGGCATGATCGAAAAGGCGGTGGGCCGACGGCTGACGTGGAAAAAGGACGACGTCGTGTTGCAAAACATCCAAGCCCGCGTTCGTTCGCCCAGCGTCTGGATGCTGGCGAACATGAAGAACGCGCTGCTCGTTTCCACCAGCAATCGCTCGGAAGCCGCCGTCGGCTACGCCACGATGGACGGCGACACCAGCGGCGGGCTGTCGCCGATTGCCGGCATCGACAAGGCGTTTCTCCGCCATTGGCTGCGGTGGATGGAGAAGACCGGCCCGCTCGGCGTCCATGCCTTTCCCTTTTTGCGCAAGGTCAACGGGCAGGCACCCACGGCCGAACTGCGTCCACCCGGCGACAAACAGACGGACGAGGATGATTTGATGCCGTACGAATTGCTGGATGCGATTGAGCGCGCCGCCATTCTTAACAAACTCAGTCCAGTGGAAGTCTTGCAGCAGATGCAACTGGCCTTTCCGCAATATTCGCTGGCGCAATTGAAGCTCTGGATTAAACGCTTCTTTAATCTGTGGTGCCGCAACCAGTGGAAACGCGAACGGTACGCGCCGTCCTTCCACCTGGACGACGAGAATTTGGATCCCAAAACCTGGTGCCGCTTCCCCATTTTGTCCGGCGGCTACACCCGGGAACTGGCGGAGTTGAGCGAGCAAGGCGTGCCCGCTCCGCCGAAGCAAAACGCCTGAAATACATTCAACCGGAAACATTATGCCATTCACCTATGAATACCCGCACCCGGCCGTCACGGTGGACTGCATCATCTTCGCCCTGCACGATGATGAACTGAAAGTGCTGCTGATCCAGCGCAACTCCGACCCGTACCAAGGCCGCTGGGCGTTGCCCGGCGGATTTGTCGAGATCGACGAGAGCATCGACACGGCGGCCTTGCGCGAACTCAACGAGGAAACCGGCATGGAAAAAGTGTTCCTCGAACAACTCTACACTTTCGGCGAGCCGAAGCGCGACCCGCGCGAACGCGTCATCAGCGTGGCCTATTATTCGCTCGTTAAATTGAGCGAGCACACCGTCCGCGCCGGGTCGGACGCCCTGAACGCCCGCTGGTTTTCCACCCACAAGCTGCCCAAACTGGCCTTCGACCACGAGACCGTCTTGGCCATCGCGATCAAGCGGCTGCAGGGGAAAGTTGTCTATGCGCCGATCATCTTTGAACTTTTGCCAGCCAAATTCAAACTGCCGCAACTGCAAAAGGTCTATGAACTCATCCTCGAACGCCCGCTGGATAAGCGCAATTTCCGCAAGAAAATCCTCGGCTCCGGCATCGTCACCGCGTTGAATGAATTTGACACCAGCGAGCCGGGCCGCCCCGCCAAGCTCTACAAATTCGACAAGCGGAAATTCCAGAAGATGCAGGAACATGGGTTCGAGTTTGAAATCAGGCCCGACTCGCCGCGGAAAAAATGGAACGTATGACCAAGAAAGCCCTGATCATCGTGGATGTGCAGAACGACTTCATCCCCGGCGGGGCGCTGGCCGTTCCCGAGGGCGACCAGGTGGTGGACGTGATCAACTCCCTGCAACTCAAGTATGATCTGGTGGTCGCGACCCAGGACTGGCACCCCGCCCACCACGGCAGCTTTGCTACCACTCATCCCGGCAAAACCCCCGGCGAGGTCATCACCCTCAACGGTCTCACGCAAATCCTCTGGCCCGACCATTGCGTGCAAGAAACCGTGGGCGCACAATTCGTCAAGGAACTGCACACCACCAAAATCGCCAGGGTTTTTCGCAAAGGCACCGACCCGGAGGTGGACAGCTACAGCGGACTTTTCGACAACGGCCACCGCAAAGACAACGGCCTCGGTGATTACCTAAAAGATCAAAAGGTGGACGACGTTTACATTGTCGGCCTGGCCACGGATTACTGCGTGAAGTTCACCGCGCTCGATTGCCGCAACCTCGGCTTTCGCACCCACATCATCCAGGCGGGCTGCCGCGCCGTGAACCTGCAACCGGGTGATGGCGAGCAAGCCCTCGATCAACTGCGCCGCGCGGGCGTCATTGTCGAGTGACCAGGTTGGCGGGGAACTGCGTCGCCACGGCGCAACCCTTTGCCGGATTTGCATGAACTTTCCGGCGACTCATTGGAGCGGCCTGGCCATGGGGACGCTGCTAAGAAGTTCAAAAGAAATTGTTGAACGGTTCGGCGATTTCTGTTACGAAGCTGCCGCACCTAAGACGTAACATGAAGACGACAACCTCTCCCCCCAACCCGTTCGCCCGGCGCTTATCGTTTCCCGCTTGCTTTCTCGCCAGCTTTGGCCTGTGGCTTTCCTTGCTTCAGGGCGGACAGGCGCTCGCCGCGCCGGACGGCGACCAGGCCAAGCCGATCCCCTTCGACCAGCTTGGCGCGGCCGCGGAAAAACAATACCAAGGTGACGGACTCGCCGTGTCCGCCACCGATTTTGGCGCGTCGCTGCGCTGTGTGTTTCAAAAGATCGAAGGCCAGGTGACACGCGAAGGCTTGTGGCTAAGCTCAACCGCCGAGAAATCCAAAGGCGAGCGTTTCCGCATCATCGCCACGACGCTGGGGCGCTTGTCAAAAGAAGAGGCGCGCATCCCCCTCACCGGCACGGTGGAGGTGGCGGGCAAAGTCGCGCGGTTCCTCCGGCCGGGCGTGGTGGAGGAATACTCCGTGAGCGTAGACGGGGTGCGGCAGGATTTCCTGATCGCCCAAAAGCCGCCGGGTGACGGCGCAATGCGCGTGGGACTGGACGTGGCGGGCGCGCAAGCCGAGGCGCTCGCGAACGGCGCGCGGCTGGTCTTGGATGGTTCCGGGCGGAAGATTGCCTACAGCCGTCTGCGCGTCACCGATGCCTCGGGCAAAGAGTTGATTGCCCGCATCGAAGTGGCCTCACCCACGCGCCTGGCGGTGGTGGTGGACGATGCCGACGCGGCTTATCCCGTGCGGATTGACCCCACGTTCAGCGACGCGGACTGGACGAGCTTGGGCAAAGTTCCTGGTGCGGACGGTGTGGTTAATGTGATTGCTGTGGACGCTGGTGGCACCGTCTATGTCGGAGGGGATTTTAATGTCATGGTGGATGTGGTGGCCAATCATATCGCCAAGTGGGACGGCACCACCTGGTCAGCCTTGGGTTCGGGAATGAACAGGAGCGTTTTCGCGCTGGCGGTGTCGGGCACGGACTTGTATGTGGGAGGCAATTTCACAACAGCAGGCGGAACCGCGGCCAACCGCATCGCCAAGTGGAACGGGAGCGCGTGGTCAGCTTTAGGGGCGGGGATGAACGGCCCAGTTAATGCGCTGGCCGTTTCCGGCACGAACGTGTATGTGGGAGGCACTTTCACCATGGCGGACGGAAGTGCGGCCAACCGCATCGCCAAATGGAACGGGAGCGCGTGGTCGGCCCTGGGAACGGGTTTGGACAACTACGTCAATGCGCTGGCCGTTTCCGGTACCAACCTGTATGCGGGCGGCCTTTTCACCACGGCGGGCGGGAACGCGGCGAACTACATTGCCAAGTGGAACGGGAGCGCGTGGGCGACCTTGGGAACGGGTTTGGACAACTACGTCAATGCGCTGGCCTTTTCACCACGGCGGGCGGGAGCTCGGCCAGCCGCATTGCCAGGTGGAACGGGAGCGCGTGGTCAGCTTTAGGGGCGGGGGTGAACGGCGAAGTTGATGTGCTGGCCGTTTCCGGCACGAACCTGTATGCGGGCGGCAAGTTTGCATCGGCGGGCGGGAGCGCGGCATACTACATCGCCAAGTGGAACGGGAGCGCGTGGTTGGCCTTGGGAACGGGTTTGAACAACTACGTTTATGCGTTGGCTGTTTCCGGCACCAACCTGTATGCGGGAGGCATTTTCACCGACGCCGACGCGACCGGGGCGTTGGGCATCGCCAAATGGAACGGTAGCGCGTGGTCGGCCTTCAGTTCTGGGATGAATGGCGCAGTTCATGAGCTGGCCGTCTCCGGCACAAACCTGTATGTGGGAGGCTCGTTCACGACAGCAGGCGGAAGCATCGCGAACTACATCGCCAAGTGGAACGGGAGTGCGTGGTCGGCCTTGGGTTCTGGGATGAATGGCGCAGTTTATGCGCTGGCCGTCTCCGGCACCGACCTGTATGCGGCAGGCGCATTCACCACGGCGGGCGGGAGCGCGGCAAACCACATCGCCAAGTGGAACGGAAGCGCGTGGTCAGCCTTGGGATCGGGAGTGAATGACAACGTTCACGCACTGGCTGTTTCCGGCACCGACCTGTATGTGGGTGGCATTTTCGTCGGGGCAGGCGGGAGCGCGGCGAACCGCATCGCCAAGTGGAACGGGAGCGCGTGGTCAGCCTTGGGAACGGGTTTGAACAACTACGTCAATGCGCTGGCCGTTTCCGGCACCGACCTGTATGCGGGAGGCTCGTTCACCACGGCGGGCGGAGTTGGGGCAAACTACATCGCCAAGTGGAACGGGAGCGCGTGGTCAGCCCTGGGAACGGGTTTGAACAACTACGTTTATGCGCTGGCCGTTTCCGGCACCGACCTGTATGCGGGAGGCTCGTTCACCACGGCGGGTGGGAGCGCGGCCATCTTCATCGCCAAGTGGAACGGGAGCGTGTGGTCGGCCTTGGGTTCGGGAGTGAACCAGAGTATTATTGCGCTGGCCGTCTCCGGCACCGACTTGTATGTGGGAGGCCTTTTCACCACGGCGGGCGGAGCTGGGGCAAACTACATCGCCAAGTGGAACGGGAGCGCGTGGTCAGCCTTGGGTTCAGGGGTGAATGCCCCCGTCAATGCGCTGGCCGTTTCCGGCACCGACTTGTATGCGGGAGGCGCTTTCACCACGGCGGGAGGCAAAGTCTCGAGCTTCGTGGCCAAGGTGAATCTCGCCCCGCCGGAAATCAACCTCACCGGCAACGGCCAGGACATCGCCGATGGTGCCACTACACCCAGCCTGGCGAACCACACGGACTTTGGCAGCGTGGCGGTGAGCAGCGGCACGGTGGTGCGCACCTTCACCATCCAGAACCTTGGCCTCAGCACGCTCAATGTCACCAACATTACCGTGACCGGCACGGCGGCGGCAAATTTCACGGTGGCCGGCATCACCCTACCCACCACGGTGGCCATCAGTGGCAGCAAGACCTTCACCGTCACCTTCGATCCCAGCGTCGGCGGCACGCGCGCCGCCACCATTACTGTGATCAACAACGACAGCGATGAAGGAAACTACGACTTCGCCATTCAAGGCGCTGGAACCGCCCCGGAAATCAATCTCACCGGCAACGGCACGAACATCGCTGACGGGGACACCACACCGAGCCTGACGGACCACACGGACTTTGGCAGCATGGCGGTGAGCAGCGGCACGGTGGTGCGCACGTTCACCATCCAGAACCTCGGCGGCGCTACACTCAATATCACCAGCATCACCGGGACCGGCACGGCGGTGGCGGATTTCATAGTGGGCGGCATCACCCTGCCCGCCAGTGTGGCCGCGAGCGGCACCACGACCTTCACCGTCACCTTCGATCCCAGCGTCGGCGGCACGCGCGCGGCGACCATTACGGTGATCAACAACGACAGCGACGAAGGAAACTACGACTTCGCCATTCAAGGCACGGGAGCCACCACCCCCGAAATCAATCTCACCGGCAACGGCCAGAACATCGTTGACGGTGCCACCACCCCGAGCTTGGCGAACCACACGGACTTTGGCAGCGTGGCGGTGAGCAGCGGCACGGTGGTGCGCACGTACACCATCCA
>JBKJSC010000092.1:0-37083 GCA_046593035.1 Limisphaerales bacterium
GGGTCTGGTCTTGCAAACCGATCCACCCGGTGCAATGCCCGTTGCGGGCGACGAACAGCAGGCTGAACCCTTCGGTCTCGTTCAAGTCCACCGACTTGGTGAACTCTTCCGGCACGCCGTTGTCCTTCAACCATTGCGCGCGGCCAATCACCACCACGGTGCCATCGACGTGCGCCTTGATGCCACGTCCGGCCGTCTCCGCGAAATTCTGCGGCTCCCCCAGCGTCACGCCGGCTTCGTCGGCGAGTTGAGCCAGCGCCTTGGCCGTCGGATGGTTGCTGTATTTTTCCGCCGTGGCGGCGAGGTGCAGGAGTTCGGCGGGTTTAACGTCGCCCAGCGGCGCGAGCCGGCTGACGGCCAGTTTGCCGGTGGTGAGCGTGCCGGTTTTGTCGAAGACGAAGGCGTTGATCTTCGCAGCCAGTTCGATGTCGCTGACGTTTTTGATCAGGATACCCAACCGCGCGGCGGCGGAGAGCGCGGCAACCATCGCCGTGGGCGTCGCCAGAATAAAGGCGCAGGGGCAGGAGACGACGAGCACGGCAATGACGCGGTTCAAATCCTTGGTAAACGCCCACACCAGCGCGGCGATGACCAGCACGAGCGGGGTGTAAAAAACCATGTACTCATCCACGATCTTCATGATCGGAAGCTTCGTTTTTTCTGCGGCGAGAATCAGGTCGCGCACTTTGCCAAGCGTGGAATCATGGCCGGCGCGGTTGACGCGGATTTCCATGACGCCGGTGAGGTTGATCGTTCCGGCGAAAACATCCTCGCCGACTTTTTTGTCCACGGGCAGCGATTCCCCCGTGATGTTCGCCTGGTTCAACGAACTTTGGCCGCTGATGATGACACCGTCCGCCGCCACGTTGTCGCCGGGGCGGACGCGGATCACATCGCCAATCGCCAGGTCTTTGACCGGCACTTCCACCTCGCCCGTCGCGGTGATGCGGCGGGCCTTGGTGGGCGTGAGCTTGATGAGCGATTCGATGGAGGCGCGCGCGCCGTCGGCCGTGCGGGTTTCGATGATTTCGCCCAGCAACATGAAAAAGGCGACGATCCCGGCGGTCTTGTAATCCCCGGACGCGAAAGCGGCGAGCACCGCCAGACTGACGAGTTCGTTGATGCTCAGGACGCCCTTGCGAATGTCTTTGATGGAAATCCAGACGATGGGATAGCCGAGAATGATGGCACCGATCATGGCACTGGCCGCCGAAACCATTTCGCCCTTCGGAAAAAACCAGTCCACGAGGAAGGCGTTGACGATGAAGATCAGGCCGAACAGCGTTTGCTGGAGATGCACCGGCGTATGCTCGTGGTCATGGCCGCAACTGGGGCAATCCTTCTCCGCGTGATCATGATCATGGTGGTGCTCGTGCTCGTGGTCATGATCATGCGGATGGTCATGGTCATGTTCGTGGTGAGATTGTTCGTGATCGTGGTGGTGGTCCCGGCTCATAAAAAATTGGGTTGGAGTTGGCGTTGGACCTGGTTAACGGAACGCGTCAAGCTTCGGTTCGCGATTGAGTTGGAGGCGCAATTCCCGCGGCTGGCCATCGGCGCGGTTCGGCAGAAAGAATTTGTCCTGGGCGTTGGTCATCACGCGCTGAAGCGCGACCGTTTGGCGCTGGCGGACGAACAGGTCGGGATTGCTCTTATAATACGGGAGCTGGTTCTTGAAATAGGTGGCATCGCCTTCGATGGTTTGCACCATCCGAGTCCGGTCGGTTTTGCCGGCATTAATGCGCGCCTCGTATTCGCCCTTGGCTTCATTCAGCGTTTTGTTGGCGTACCCCTGGGCGGCCAGGATTTTTTGCTGCTTGCCCTGATCGGCATTGATCACTTCGTTAAACGCCATCCGCGCTTGGCGCGGGGGGACGGATTTCACATCCAAAGAATCGATGGCAATGCCCAGCTTCTGCGTGGTGATGCGCTCATTCACCCGGGCCTGCACGATTTCCTTGAAGCGGGCGACCTTAATGCGCAGGGCATCGTCGGCGGCAAAACCGGCGGAGGCGAACAGGATGGCATTGTTCAGCGCGTTGGTCACAAGGGCGGGAGCGTTGAGCATGCCGAGTTCGTAGGCGAGCGGATCGCTGATGTGGTAGCGCATGATGGCGCGCACATGAATGATGTTGCGGTCACCCGTGAGGGTGTAGCCATCAACGCCGTTGCGGAGCGGTTCGTTGATCTGCGGGTTCATGTGTTCGGTCTTGTCGCGCGTCTCCCCTTCCTCCTCGGATTCCGCACGCCAACCGACGGTGGAAGTCGCCGTGAGAACTTTCTTGATGGGAATCTTCACCACTTCATCCACCGGATAGGGAATGGACCAGTGGCCGCCAGGCTCCAACAGTTGCCCCTTGCCGGTACCGAGCGGTTTGCCAAAACGCAGGATGATGGCCTGGTTTTCCGGCTCGACGGTGAAAAACCCCGACCCGAAAAAACACGCCACCAAAATCACCATGATGATCTTGACGATGACAAAACTGCTCCGCAACGCCTCCTGAAGCGCCCTCGTGCCGACATCCTCCACCGCCACCGTCTCCGCCGGGACGGATGCAGCAGCCGGCTTGCGGTGTTCGTGCGGATGCTCGTGGTCGTGTGGCTCGTTGGAATTACTCATGTGCAACGGTGAGTTAAGGCTTATTGGCCGGGGCGGGGGCCACTTGCTTGTTCAGCATGTCGAACGGCGGGGTGCGTTCGTCAAAGATCAGCGTGGAGCGATCCTTGAGTGTTTTTTCCAAGGCTTCCAGCCGCAGGAGGAACACGGCGAACTCCGGGTCTTTCTCGAACACCGCCAGCGATTTGGCAGCCTCGGCATCGCCTTCGCCGCGAATTCGCATGGCTTCCTTCTCGGCCTTGGAGATGATCTCCTCGCGGTCGCGGTCCGCCGTGGTCTTGATGGAAATCGCCTGCGCCTCGCCTTCTCCCTGGTACTGGTTCACCAAGCGCATCCGTTCCTCGCGCATGCGGTCGAAGACGCGCTGGCTGGCACTCTCCGGCAGGCCGAGGCGTTTGATGCCGAGGAAGGTAACTTCAATGCAGGATTCTCTGGTGGCCTCCGCCTGGACGCGCTTGAGAATCTCCGCTTCGATCTCGGTAAATTTCAATTTTGTAGGGTCGATGGAAACAAAATCGGAGAATTCATGCTGGCCCACAACGGCGTTTTTGGCGCTGCGCACCCAGGCTTCCAAGGCGGACTCTGCGGCGGCAACACCGCCAGCGGAATACGTTGTCTGAAAAGTGTATGGATTGGCGATCTTCCAGCCCGCATAAACCGTGATCAGCAGATTCTTGCCATCTCGGGTCGGGGTTTCCTCAAACTTCTCTTCCAAGTTCTGCACCCGGTTGTCGAACTTCACTACCTTCTGGATCGGCCAGGGCAGTTTGAAGTGCAGACCGGGTTTGATCGCTTCGTTGGAGGGATGCCCGAAGGTCGTGACCACCGCCACTTCCGTCTGGCGCACTTGGAAGGAAACCAGCAGGGCGGCGAAGATCAGTAGCAGGAGAATCCCAACTGTCACAGAGAGGTAGTTGCGTTTCATAGTTTCAGTTCAAATCAGTTGCAATGTTTTCCAATTATTTGACCGGCGTCGCCGGTGCCACGATGACATCGGTCATGTCGTGCCGCTGTTTGTCTTCCAGATTCAGCAGGATGACATCGTGCGTGTTGGTGGCTGAGAGAATGTACTTGCGCGCGCCCGCGGAGCCGTTGATCAAGGCGCTCAAATAAGCGCGCTCCTGGTACACTCGCGGCGAGGCTTTGTAGGCGACGAGCTGATTGGCAAAACGCGCCGCCCTGGCTTCCGCGAGGGGAACGGTGCGCAGACGGTACGCCGAAGCCTCGTTCGTCAGCTTCGCCGACCGCGCGGCGGAGTACGGCACTTGCGTGAGCTTGTAACCTTCGGCTTTGAGAATGGTAATCTCCTTTTCCTGAATGGCACCGATCACCATCTCATACGCGTCGGCAACCGGCACCGGGGGGTGAATGTCTTGCAGGCCGACGAACAGGATTTCCACGCCAAGTTTCGATGCGTCCGCCTGGGTTTGGATGGCCTTTTGGAGCACACGGGCGGCTTCCTCGCGACCGCTGGACATGATTTCATTCAAATCCACGCCAACGAGGTACCGCACCACCTCACGGGTCGCCAACTTTTCCAACAATGTCCCGGCGTCGGTAAAATTATACTCCCAAGCCTCGATATTCTTGACGCGGAACTGTACCGGAATGCTGACGGTCAACAAACTGACGGGCACGGCTTGATCGGCCTTGCCCCCGGCGGCATTGTTCGTGCCGGTGTCACGCGCGGCCACCAGCATGTTGAACTCTTCCTTGTTGTGGGCCATCGTCCAGACCATCGACGCTCCTTGGTGCTTTTCACGCTCCGGATCGGGCACCACGCCGACGGTGAAGCTCTGAATTCTTTGCGTGTGATGACGGACGACCGTATCCATGGGCCACGGGAATTTAACATGCGGGCCGGGCTTCAGCACCGCCCCCTTGACGTGCTCGCCAAAACGTTCCAACAATCCCTCTTCGCCCGGCTCGATGAAGACGAAGCAACTGGAAAGGAGCAACGCGCCCAGTTGCAACAGGATCAGCCAGGCCAGCGCTTTTTCGAGGAAGCGATAAAACCAGGTGTCGGAAACCTTGAAGCCAAACTGGTAGTCCAGCACCTGCGCGGCGGTGTTGACCAGCCCTTCCGGCTGGGCGAGCAGGCCAATCACGCGGCTCTCGTAAAGAATGCGGGACTCCTTGCCTTTGATGCGCGGGCGGTAGATTTCGAGCACCAGGCTGATGAGCGTTTCCAGTGCGGTGAGCGCGAGGATGATCCCCAAAACGCGGGCAGCATAAAGATCCACCGCCATGTAGCCACCGTAGGAGAAGGCAATGCTCACCGTCACCACGAACGTGAAATACGCGCCGAGCAACATGTAACTCGCGGCGGGCCGCAGCAGACGCTGCCCTTCCAGCCGGGCAATGCCGGCGGAATATTTACCCAGCAAAAACAACACCAGGGCGAAGGTTGCGTACAGCGACATGTAAAGCAGCGGATCTTTGACTACCACCGCCTTGGCTTTGGCCAGGCGCTGCCACAACCAGTACGCCGCGCCCGCTTGCAGGAGGAAGATCAGGATGGTGAAGGCCGGCACGAACCAGCGCTCAAACTGTTCGCGGGTGCGCCGCGCCCGCAGTGCATCAGTCGGCTCGGACGAGAACAGAGTGCTCGCGCTGGCATCTTTTTTCAGCTCGTCATATTCCAGTTTTTCCAGCCGCTCGCTCTCTTCCAGCCGCATCTGAAAATAACTGATGGCCGCAACGAAAAACGCGAAGACCAGAAAGATCAGCCCCGCTTCGTCCGCGTACGACGTCGAACGGTGGGCCAGCACCTGACTGGCCGTGCCGATCACCAGCAGGGTGAACAGATTGATCAACCCGTTTTTTTGAATGTTTCGATCCATGACAATGCTCAGTTCAACTCGCGGTCCTCAAACAAAACCAGCGCCACCGCCAGCGAGGCACCCAGGTAGCCAGCCACATAGCCGAAGGCCTTGCCGACATAGCTCCACGGGATGCCTTGCTTGCCGGTTTCCAGCGCATCCGCCAGCCAGAACAACTGCCAGTTGGGCACGACCGTGTGCAGCAATGAGGCCCACACCGAACCCGTCTGCGCCTTCTGGCCAAAGAGATAATCCGACATCAAGCCGAGCAGGAACAGGCTCGAACAGATCGCCAGCGTGGGAATCATTTCATAACGGGTGGAACAAGCGAGCGCCAGACCCGCCAGGATGAACAGCGCGAACAAAATCAAGATCGCGGCCTTGACCATGCGCCAGTCCACTTCGCCCACCTCGTTGAACGGCTTTTCCAGCTTGGTAAAAAAAACTATCACCACAAACGCCAGCGTACTCATCACCACCACCCCAAACACGGCGTCCGCCACGAACGGCCGGCGCAGGAAATAATTGCTAAAGCCGGCGATCAGATAGGCGATAGCCATCCCGCCAAAGAAAATGGCCAGCGATTGCGTGTCGGCGTCGCCGTACGCATCGAACGCCATGCGACCGGCCAGCAGCGCGGCAATGGTGTTGACATACGTCAGCAAGGTCAGCGCGGCGGCCAGCCCCACATATTTCGCCAGGAGGAACTGGGCACGACCGATGGGTTTGGACAGCACCGCCAAGGCCGTGCCCGAGCGGATCTCATGGGCCACCGAGGCGGAAGCGGTCAGCACCGCCCCGAACAACCCGGTCAAAAACATCACCGCCAGCACGGTGTCCTTCACCATCTTGGGGTCGTCGCCGAAACCGAAGTAGGGAACTGCGGCAAGAAACACCTCAAAAGCCGACGAGCTGCACATGAGCAACAAGAAGACCGGCTGGCGTACCAGCTCCATGAACGCGTTGCTCGCGATGGTAAAAAATTGTCGCATTCCAAATTAAGTGGCGCAGATAATACGGGCGAAGATATTGATTGCAACCTGTTATTCGGCGGCGCAACTAGCCCTTTTGGGTGATGGAAAAGCGCCTGAAATCATTGCGCCACATGCTGGCGGGGAACAGGTTGTTCGCATGACCTTCAGAGTCGGCGGCCGGGCAAAACGTTCAAACTTTCATCGCTGGCGGCAACCTTTTCTAACCGCAAGACCAACTCAACTCAAATGGCCAGCCAACTTCTTGGCCAAACGGAGTGCAGCGATCATGCTCGCAGGATTCGCCGTGTCCGTGCCGACGAGGCCATACGCTGTTCCATGATCCGGCGAGGTGCGGATGAACGGCAGGCCGAGCGTCCAGTTCACGCCGGTTTCAAAGCCGATCATTTTGAGCGGCACCAAACCCTGGTCGTGATACATCGCCACCACGGCGTCGTACTCACCCTGAAAAGCGTGGTAAAACAGAGTGTCCGCCGCCAGCGGCCCCACGACTTGACCGCCGCGGGTCTGGACGGCGCGCACGGCGGGGGCAATCGTCGTGGTTTCTTCCGTGCCGAGTTCGCCGTTCTCGCCTGCGTGCGGGTTGAGGCCGCACACACCCACACGCGCCCGTGGGAGACCGAGGTCGCGACAGGCTTGGGCGGCTAGTTCGATGGCCAGTTCAATCTTGGATTGCTGCAACGCACCAGCCACTTCTTTCAAAGGCAGATGAGTCGTCGCCAACGCCACACGCAGCCAATGTCCCCGCCCGTCTTCACCCAACAACATCATGATGGTGCGTTCGGTGCCGGCCAAGTGGGAGAGAAATTCCGTCTGGCCGACGAAGGCCGCGCCCGTTTTCAAAATCGCGGCCTTGTTCACCGGCGCGGTGACGAGCGCATCCAATTCACGACGCAAGCAACGTTGCGCTCCATCGGTCAGCCAGGCGAGGGCCGCGCGGGCCGATGCCGGAGCGCCGGGCGGCAAATCTTCGGGCAACGCTTCGTTTAGTGAATTGTACAAAAAGAGACGCCCGGGCGCGTCCGAACGAGAATACGTTTGGAGAGGGAGGTTGAGTTGCAGTCGCTCGTTCAGACGGCGCACGCGGACATCATCGCCAATCAACAGGTAACGGGTGTCACCGGTATTGATCTCGGTGGCCAAGGCTTTGAGGGCAACCTCCGGGCCGATGCCCGTGACGTCGCCCAAAGTGATGCCAATCCAGCCAGTCATGGTTTGATGAATCCCCAGGGAACACGCCAACGGCAAACGGAGTCACGCCCCAGCAGTTGGCTCCAGCGTTCCGCGCGGCTTAGAAATACCGGACGAACGATTTGCCCTTGAGACGGTCAATGTATTTCTTGCGCAGCCGGGAGCGTTCCTGGGTGAGGAGGGTCTTTTCGATCTCGTCCCGCACATCGGACAAATTCTTGAGGTGCGCGGGCTTAGTCTCCTCCACGAGCATGAGGTAGCACGCTTCCGGCGTTTCGATCACACCGCTGCGCGACCCGGCCTTGAGAGCAAACGCGACTTCCGCCAGCTCTTTGCGCAACACCGTCCGCTCGATCCAACCCCAATCGCCTTCCTGGGCGCGCTGTGATCCCTCGGAATAAATCGCCGCCATCTCCTTGAACGTGGCACCTTCCTCCAACTTGCGTAGAATTTCGTCCGCCAGTTTTTTCGCCTGCCCCGGCGCGCTGCCCGGGGTCTGATTGAGGACGATCATGCGGAGTTTGATCTGATCCTCCATTTTGAACAGCTCGCGATTCTGCGCGTAGAACTGCTCAATCTTGTACGGCGAGATCAGAATCTCAGACGAAATGTTCTTTTCCGAGAGTGCGCGGACGATCAGATTTTCACGCATCTGCCGGCGGAAGGATTCATACGTCATGCCCTGGGCGTGCAAAGTCTGGGTCATCTTGAGCCGGTCGCCAAACTGTTCCCGGATGCGCTCCTTGACATACTCCTCGATGATGCTTTCGGGAAACGCGTAGCCGGCGCTTTTGAAATCCCGCAGGATCAACTGCTGTTCGACCAATTGCTCGATACCATCCCGCTGGGCGTCCATCACCTTCTGTTTGTACAAGGCGGGCTGCCGCTCGTATTGGCGCTGCAACAGCTCGATTCCCGGAGTGACCAGGGTCTGCACATCCTTGAAGGTAATGACCGCGTCATCCACGATGACGGCGATGGCATTGACGATCTCCGTTTGCGCCTGCGCTCGCAGGCCGGCAACGGCGATCCCAACCGCGAGGAAACAAATCAATCTCATGTCAAAAGTCGGCGCATAGTAGCAACTGCCCTAAGTCGGTCAAGCGTGGCGAGGCGGCGGCGTTTTGAGAATACCTTACGAAGTGAAAACGCAAAATCGGCAGAGCAAAGCGCGAATCTGACTGAATATCAGCGGCGCGTCCGTCAGTGTGCTTCCGGCTATTTGCTCTTCGGCGGCGGCGCGAAGGTGGTGAGTGCTTCCCCCGTTCCCTTCCACACGCGCAACACGCTGTCTAGTCCCCCGGCGACGACAATCTTGCCGTCTGGCGTAGTGGCGGCAGCCGCCATGAAGTCGGTGCCGCCCGCGTACGAGCGGACGTTTTCCCCGGTGTCCTTCACCACGCGCACCTGGCTGTCGCCCGAAGTGGACAGCGTCTGATCGCTGTCGCTCACGTAGCAAATCGAAGTCACTTCCTTGCTGAAACCTTCGATGGTCTTCTTGCGCTCGCCCGTGACGAAATCCCAGACTTTGATCACGTTGTCCGCGCCGCAACTGGCCAGCGTCCGGCCATCGCGCTTCCAACTGACGCCGAGCACATGATGCGTGTGTCCTTCAAACGACTTCACGATCTTCCCGTTCGCCAGATCAGTGACCTTCACCCATTTGTCCGCTCCGCTGGACGCCAGAAATTTTCCGTCCGGTGAAAAATCCAGACCGAGCACGGTGTCGCTGTGAACGTTCTTGAACTCCTGCACCTGTTTGCCGGTGGCCACCTGCCAGAGTTTGATTTCTCCGGCGCGCGATGGCTCGCCACCGCCGGTGACCAAACGCTGACTGTCCGGGCTGAACCGCAGCGCATTCACGCGGTCGGCTAGCGGCGAGGCGGCGTCACCCGTGCCGATCACCCGCTCCAACGTCCAGCCACCGTTCACATCCCACGCCACGGCGCTTCGGTCGGCGGCTCCGGAAACCAGCACGCCGCCGGCAAAGGCAATTGAGAGAACCGTTCCTTTGTGGCCTTTCATCGCGTCGTAGGCCTCGCCATTCTCCGCGTTCCAAGTGTGAATCAACTGGTCGTCTCCCGCCGTGGCCACCACCAGGTTGTCCGGCGAGAACGCAACGGTGCGAATGATTTTCTCCGCTTCGGCAGCAGCTTTCTTGGCCGCTTCGAGCGCGGGGCCGGATTGCTTCTGCGCCTCTTCCGCCGTTTTGATAGCGGACTGCGCTTCGGTTACGGCGTTGGTGCCCTGCTCGGCGGATTTGAACGCTAGTTGCAGTTCGTTTTCTGTGTTGGATTTCGGTCCTTCGGCTTTTTTCAACTCCGCTTCAGCGTCGGTTAACGCCTTGGCAGCGGCGACCAACTTGTCGGCGGCGGTTTTGAATTTGGCCTTCACGTCGGCGGGGAACTTTTCAACGGCGGCTTTGGCATCCGCAACTTCCTTCGCCTTGGCGGCGGCTTCGGCCTCAAGTTTGTCCACCGCCGCCTTGTCAGGCGTCGGTTTTTCTTTGGCGGCCTTGGCATCCGCCGCGACCTGCGCGGAGGCTTTCTCCGCAGCCTCAACGACTGCGGTGGCTTTCTTCAATTCGGCAAATTCATCGACGCCTTTTTCCGCCGCCATTTTGGCAGTGACTGCCACCATGACGTTCGTCTGCTTTTCCAAATACGCCTTCTGCGTCGGCACGTTCGCCTCGGTCGCCTTTTTGATCCGGTCATTCATGGCGACGAGTTGATTGGTCGTCGCCTGATGCGCAGTCTTGCGGTAAGCCACTTCGGCGGCGGTGAACGCGATGGCGCGCTCCTTTTCCGCGACCAGTTCCCGCGCGCGGCGGTCGCCTTTCAGTTCGGCGATTTGTTTGCCGTCCGTCGGATCCCACAATTTGGCGGTGTTGGTTCCGGCTGAGGCAAAGCGCTTGCCATCGGCGCGCACGGCCACAGACACCACGGGCGCGCCGTGCTTCACCTGGCGAATCGTCTCGCCTTTTTCAAGGCTCCACAACCGCAGCGAGCCATCGAGGCTGCCGGAAATAAAATTCGTCCCCGCCGGCAACACGGTGTCGAGGGACGTCACCGCGCCTTCATGCCCCTTGATCTCTTTGACCACCGCCAGCGCGCCCTTTGGAAATTCCGGGAGTTGCCAGACGCGAATCAATTTGTCCCCGCCGCCAGTGGCGAGCTGCTTACCGCCCGCGACCCAAATCAAGGCGCTGACTTCGTTAGTCGTCTGGGTTTGGGTGAACGATTTTCCGGCCGGCAAACTCCAGACAAAAATGCTCTTGTCCGCCGCGCCCGAGGCAAGCTTCCCGCTGTCGGGTGAAAACTTCAGCGTGGTCACCGCACCCTTGTGGCCGGAAAGATTTTTGGCCGATTTGCCGGTGGCGAGATTCCAGAGCTTGACGCTGTTGTCATCGCCGCCGGTCGCCATCCATTTTCCATCGGGGCTGACCGCCACCGCCGGCACCGAAGTGCGCGCGGCCTTGGCGAGGTTGAATTTCTGCACGCTGTCGGGCCGACGCCAGAGTTTGACTTCACGGTAGCCGCCGGAGGCGAGGTAATTT
Source organism: Limisphaerales bacterium (assembly GCA_046593035.1). Lineage (GTDB taxonomy): Bacteria > Verrucomicrobiota > Verrucomicrobiia > Limisphaerales > JAYTXL01 > JAYTXL01. The sequence goes on from JBKJSC010000092.1 coordinate 11,179, forward strand.
CCATCCGGGCTGAAAGCGAGCGAATGCACCAGGTCACGATGCGCTGCGCCGGGCTTTCCATAAATGCCCGCCTTGAGCAAGGCCGGATCGGTCAGCCGGCTGATCAACTGCCCCGACGGCAGGTGATAAAGAAAAATCTGGTTAGCGCGGCCACAGGCGGCGAACTGGCCATCCGATGAAAGCGCGACCGCGTAAATCGGATTCAACCCTTCGGGCAACGGCTGCCAGTCAATCGGCTTGGCAACGCTGACCGAACCCTTGGCACCCTGGTCGATCCAAAGTTGGAGGAGTCCCAATTGCTCTGGCGTTAATTCCGCCGCATTCACCTTGTTGTCGCGCGGCGGCATGAAGGGCTTTTTTTGATGCGACGCCACCTTCACCAAGAGACTGTCCGCGCCCCGCTTGGGAATCACCGCGCGACCGGATTCGCCGCCTTTGATTATTTCCGGAGGCGTCTCCAGGATCAGCTCCGCCTTGGTCGTGGTCTTGTTGTGGCAGGCCAGGCAACTGCCTTTCAAGATCGGCAAAATCTCCTTGTCGAAATCCACGGCTCCGGCGTGCTTGAGCTTCGCAACGGCGATGGTTTTCTTCTGGGTGTCGGCGGGCTTCGGCTCCTCGGCCGCAACGACGATGGTGTGCGCGCAAAGTCCAAACACGCCCACGGCTGCCAGTAAATTTTTCCAGTTAGGTTGAGTCATGGTTACAGTTTCTGAACGCCGGGTGCGGCGGGAATCATTTTGCCTTGGCGGACACTTTCAACTTCACGGGTTGATCCACTTTGATGTCCTGATTGTTGAGTTTGAGCGCGGCCTGCAGCGTCAGCGTGTGATCGCCGGGCGTGGCACTCGCTGCCGCCTCAATGACCACCTTCGCCTGGGTCTGATCTTTCGGGATCACAATCTTCGCGGCGTTCAAACCCGCCACGCCGCCCGGCAGCACCAGGTTCAATTCCACCGGATCCGCAAAACCGTACAGCCGCGTGATCGTTGCGGAAATCTCCACCTTCGCCCCTTGCTCCACCTGGCTGGCGGCGGTCGCCGTCAATGTGATGGGCGCGGCGGTAACTTTCACCATGATCGGCCGGGAATAAAATGTGGCGGTGACATCCTTGGGCGCGGCCTTGGCGTTCGCTTCCTTGGCCACGTTGACCGCCGTCACTTTCTTCGCCTCGGTGTCCTTGATCTTGGCGGGCGCTTCGGCGAGGAGTTTCTCCCCGGCGGCGACGGCATCGACGGCCGTCTTGGCTTTCGCGTTCGAGTCCGCGACGGTTTTTTCAGCAGCGACTTTCGCCTCCGTGGCAGCTTTGAGTTTGGCTGCGGATTCTTCAGCGGCCTTCCCCGCCGCCGTCCTGGCTTCCGCCGCCGCCAGGGCTTTGGTGTTGGCTTCCACAGCCAGTTTCGCCGACGCAGTTTTGGCGTCAGCGGGCGTGGTTTCGGGCAGGGCCTTGAGATCCGCCGCGGCTTTGTCCCGGGCTTTCTCCGCCGCTTCGGTGTCCGCCTTGGCGGATGCTAATTTTTCAGCGGTGGTCTTCGCGAGTTCTTCCGCCTCAGCCATCGTTTTCGCGCTGACCACCAGCGTGTCGGTGGCTTGCTTGGCGGCAGTGGCGGTGTCCGTCACGGCCTTGGCCGCCGCAGGCTTGCCGTCGGTGGTCTGCTTGACGGCGGCATTCACGTCGGCGATTTGCTTTTCCAATTCCTTCACGGCGTCATCCGCCGCTTTGGCCGCTTCGGGATTGTTCCGATATTTACCGGGCGTCTGGGTTTGTAGATAAAAGGTGTGTGTGCCCACGGGGATTTTAAACTTGGTCAGGTCGAGCGTCACCGTGGCGTTGTTCGTTTTGCCATCGACATCAATTTCAGGCATCGGATCCAGCGGCGTGAGGCCGACGGCCTTCAATTTCAGGTTCGCGTTGAACTCCATGCGCCGCGCGAACTTGATCGGGATCGGCAAGATCCCGGCCACCGAAGTTTCCCAGACTTTGTTTTCCGCCGCCTCAATCGTCATCGGCGTAGCTTCAACTCCGACGGCCAGCGTGAGATCGCGTGTCATCCGCGACTGAATCGCTTCGAGTGAAAAATCGGCGACATTCCAAACCACCGCTCCGCTGCGGGCCTCGCGCACCAGTTCCGCGTCGCCAATCTTGGTTTTGCCAATCACCTTTATGGGGCCGACCCACGGGGCGGCGTTTTCCGCCGCCACCAGCATGAGCAACACAATGTTTTTGCCCGCTTCAATTTTGGAATCAGCCACGGTGACACCGGGCGGCAGACCTTCCACGGCGAGTTGAATGTCGCCGGCGAAATTATCCTTGCGGAAAACCATGACGCGGATCGGCGTCGTTTCGCCCCGGCGAATGAACAGCGGCCAGACGGTCGCGGGGCGCGTGTCCTTGGCGACGGGTGGCGGTGCCGGAGCCATGGCCACGAGGCGGAAATCGGGGGACTCCTTGCGAATCGACAGGCGATAGACCAAGCGCGGATTATTTTCGGCGCGGTTGAACAGATCGCGCACTTGAATGCGATACGTGCCGTCTTCGGGAGCAGCGAAACGCCCGGCAGGATCGCGCGTGGCGGTGTTGAAGTCCGTGCCGCCGATATTCAAGTCCGTATCGTACATCTCCAGCACGTCCGCGCCCTGCTCCACGCCCTTGTCATTCTTCACGACGCGCTGGATGACGGCAAACGGATCGGTCGGCAAACCAAGGCGCTGCGAAAACACTTCCACCCAATAGACATCGCCCTTCTTGGCCTCGAACGTGACCCAACTCGGCTCGCCGGGAGGATAAAATTGTCCGACGTATTCGCACGGAATCGAAATCTTCTGGGCCAGCTCCGGCTTGTTGTTCGGATATTGCTGCGCCACGACCGGCCCGGTGGCAAAGCTCAACAGCACTGGATTGGAAACTCCCTGGGGCGAATTGAGGCGGTATTCAATCCCGTCCACCACGGTGTCAGCGGGCTTGATCAGCGTGCTGGACGACAGTCGTTGCCGCGACATCGGATCGCCCGGCAGCTCGATCTCCACCACGAGTTGCTCGACTGGTTTGCCCTCGATCATCAGTCCTTTCACCGGCGTTCCGCCCGGAAGATTGCGGCCGTAGAGCGTGTATTTGCCCTTCGTGGCGGCCAGGCCGGAGGGCGGGAAGATGAAATCAATGTGCGGCCCGGTTTTCACGGTGAGCCGGTAAAAATGTTCCGCACCGCCGCGAAAAGTGAAGTCATGCACTTTAAGAAAATAGACAGCGTCAGCGGGCGCGGTGAAGTCCAGCAGTCCACCCCGGCGGTTGCGCTCCAGTTCATTTCCGTCCGCGTCATTCAACACCAGCACGGCGTCCATGCGCGAATCAATCGACCGGGCCTGGCAATCGACCAGCACGCGCTGCCCTTTTTTCGCAGCGAATTTGAAATAATCCACCGCGTTCGCGGCGGTCGCGCCATTCACCACAGTGCCGAGGGCAATCTCCATCGCCGTCGCCACGGTGTTGTTGGGTTGCTTCTCGTTCACCTCGGCCAAATCCCCGACCACGAAGGCGCGTGAATTGGAAATCCCAAAGCGACCGGCGACGCGCGCTTCGTACACGCCCGGCGGCACGGTGGGCGCGATGACCACAGTGAACTGATTCGCCACCGGCTGGCCTGTCGCATCCAGTTTCGGTTTGGTGGTGATGCCCGGATTGGAAACATAAAGCTGCGTCGCGGCTTCGAGATCAACACCCGTCAACGTGAGTTCCACCGTGCTGCCCGCCTTGCCGCCCGGCGGCGAGAGGGTGGTCAAACGCGACGCGGGCAGTTGGGCCGAAGCCGAAATGACCAGGCCCGCGAAGCAGCCAAAAGCGGCGGACGAAAATAGAAAATGTTTAAGAGTCTTCACGCGGAGCACAATGGTTTGAGACGATGGTTCAATCTAAAAATTCACTCGTGATTGCTACTGGCCGCGACTAAAATCGGGCCGCTCAAAACAACACCTGAATGGCCGAGTTGCTCCACTGCTCATCTTCAACCGGCGGCGGAATTCAGGGCAGCCTAGCTGGTTGTTGGCCGGTTGCGCCATCGGGGATCAGTGATTGAAGAGAAACTCTTTCGTGTTCAACAGCGCCCAGATGATGTCCTCATAGGCGCGGCGCTTGGCATCGGCCGGCGCGGGCTTGCCATCCTTGGCCGCCGTCTTTTTTTCGAGATAACTCTTGGCCATCCCCAATTCCTTCGCGTCCGCTTCACGCGCATAAAATGTGCGGTAAAGTTCGTTGATTTTTTGGTCGTCGCTCTGCGCGGCATCGGCAGCCAGCAGTGCGGCGCGACCGCCGTCGCGGGCGAGCTTGTCCTGGATTTCCTTCGCGTTCAGCAAGTGCAGGCTCTGGGCGAGACTCGCGTCCTGCGAGCGCTCGCATTCGCACGAGCTGGAGGAATCCGGGCGGCCAAAGACCGTGAGGAAATAAGAACTCGCATTGAAGCTGTTGTCCGGCAGTTGCACCGCGCGCGTGCCAGCGGCCAGGCCGTCGAAATTGCTGTCCGACTTCGTGGTCTGGTTGACCGCGTCAAACAAAACTTCCGCCGTCAAACGCTTCGGGTAGTAACGGGAGAAGTTGTGCTTGTCGATCGCGTTGTATTTGTTCGGCACGGAACTGAGTTGATACACCTGCGAACTGGTGATGGTGCGCACCAGTTTCTTGAGGTCGAAATTGCTGTAGATGAAATCGCGCGCCAGTTCGTCGAGCAGTTCGGGGTTCGTTGGCGGATTGGTCTCGCGCATGTCGTCCTCCGGGTCCACCAAGCCGCGGCCGAAGAAATGTTTCCAATAGCGGTTCACCAGTGCGCGGGCGAAAAACGGATTATCCTTCGCACCCATCCAGTCGGCCAGCGACTGCCGCGGATCGTCGTCGGGCGAAAGTTCCGCCGAGGTGGCACCCAAGCCGGCGGGTTTCACGGACAGTTTGGTTTTCTTGTTGACCGCCGTGGCCGCGCCGCGCCGGTGGAAGATGACTTCTTCGCCCGGCTGCGTGCCCGGCTTGCGTCCGACCTGCGTGAAGAAGGCGGAAAAACTGTAGTAATCCTGCTGGCTCCACTTCTCGTACGGATGATGATGGCACTGGGCGCACTGTAGCCGCATCCCGAGGAACAGTTGCGCGGTGTCTTCGAGTTGCGCCGTCGGCGTCGTGACCTGGCGATACCACGCCACCGAGGGGTTCTGGCTCATTTCGCCGGAGGCGGCCACGACTTCGCGGGCGAACTGGTCATACGGCTTGTTCGCCATCAAACTGTCGCGGATCCAGGAATGAAAGGCGTAGTTGCCACGCTGATCGGTCGCTGCCGCCCGCTTGTTGCGCAGAAGCGCGCTCCATTTATTGGCGAAATAATCCGCGTAATCCGCGCTGGCCAGCAAGGTGTCGATCCACTTGTCGCGCTTGCCCGGATCTTTGTCGGCCAGGAATTTCTTCGCCTCTTCGGGCGTGGGGAGTCGGCCAGCCACGTCCACCGACACGCGGCGCAGGAAGGTCGCGTCGTCACTCAAATCTGAGGGCGGCATGCCGACCTGCTTCAATTTCTTGAACACGAGGGCGTCGATGAAATTCTTCGGCTCGGGCAAATTGTCCACCGGCGCGCCGAGCGGGATGGTGGCGCGGAATACCGCGACCTTCGCCTGATAACGGATCATCACGCCCACATCGCCGGGCTGCTCGAACAATTTCACGTGCCCGCCCGACTCGATCTTGGCCATGTCCTTGTCGTTCGCCTCATAGAGCGCGCTGCGGGAAACGTCTTCCACCGAGCCGTCGGTGTAACGCGCCATCACGACCAATTGCTGCTCGCCATTCAGCGCCATCGTGCGTTCCTTGGGAAACACTTCGATGCTCACCACCGACGGATCGTTGGTCTTGCCATAGGGCATGCCTTGGGCCAGCCAGCGGACGATGAGTTTGTAATCGTCCGATTCCGGATCAAGGCGCTTGCCACCGCCGTGTGGCAGGATTGCGGCCCCTTTGAGCAGGAGCAAACTGCGCTCCGGTGCAGCGGGAAAGAGACGGCGTCCGCGGGCTTCCTTCACCAAATGTTCGTAATCTTCCGTCGGCTCAAAGCCGAGCAGGGAAAGTTTGAAACCATTTTGGCCGCTGGATTTGCCGTGACAACCGCCGCCATTGCAACCGCCCTTGGTGAAGATGGGGACGATTTGATTGGCGAAATTAATCGAATTGACCACCTTGGAATCTTCGACCGTGACGGACAGAGTGCTGGACAAACCTTCCGTGCTCTTCGCCGTGATGGTCGCGGTGCCATCGGCCAGCGGTGTCACCAGCCCGGCCTTGTCGATCTTCACGATGTTCGCCGGCGAGGCTGTGTAATTCACAGTCCGCGTGAGGTCGCGCAGCGTGCCGCCATCAAACTTGGCGGTGACGAGCAATTGCTGCTTCGCGTCCTTGCCGCGCAGGCGCAACGCTTGGTCGGTCTTCGACTCGCCGTCAGTCTGGCAGTGGATTTTGAGGCTGGTGGGCTTGCCGGGCAGCTTGACGTCCGCCGTTTCCTTGGCCACCGCGACAGTGGTGAGGGCGACGGACAGCGCGACGGCGAGAACCATTCGGTTGAATCGATTATTTTTCATAGGTTGACTGATAAATTTATTTCCGACGACCAAGCATTGTCAAGTTGCCGACCGGCAACTACTGCGACTTCGGCGCTCACCCACCCCCGCCGCGGATCACGTGGCTGAAAACGAATCCCAAGACGATGCCGGCCGGCAACCAAATCGCCAGCGCGTTCGTGGCCAAGCCAATGACCGCTCCCAAGACCGCACCGATCGCCGCACCCCACAACGCCGACTTCTTCGCGCCGCATGGGGCCGCTTGCGCTTCGGCAGAATTCGCCTCCGCCGGTTTGTTTTCAATTGGTTCGGACATAGGTTGCCTTTCGTGTAATGTTTCAACACATACTGCGTCAGGAAATTAATTCCTTCATCGGCTCCCAGCCATCCACGAGATAATGCGGCCGACCAGTCAGGTCGGGCAGCGTGGTGGTGTTCGGGTTGATGCCGAGTTGATGATAGAGCGTGGCAAATACTTCGCCGAAATGCACCGGGCGGTCAATGGGCTCGCCACCCAGACGGTCGGTTGCGCCGATGACCTGTCCGGTCTTCATCCCGCCGCAGGCCAGCAGGCCGCCACCCACGCGCGGCCAGTGGTCGCGCCCGCCGTCCGCATTCACTTGCGGGGTGCGTCCAAACTCGCCCCACGCGACGACCGCCACATCCTGATCGAGTCCGCGGGCATGCAAATCCTCCACCAACGCGCTGATCCCCTGGTCGAACAAAGGCAGGTGCGTGAGCAACTCACTAAAATTCTGTGAATGAAAATCCCAGCGTCCAAAGTTCAACGTGACGCAGCGCGCGCCCGCTTCGACGAGCCGTCGGGCGATGAGAAAATGCTCGTTGTTGCGCGGGGCGCCGTCGCCGTAGTTTTCCGGAAATCCCTTGCCGTAGCGCTCGCGCACTTTCAAGGGTTCCTTCGAAATATCGAGCGCTTCCACGAGCTTACTTGAGGTCAACACATTGAAGGCTTGCTGATTAAAGGCATCCAGTCCCTCGACGACGCCGCTGCTGTCCGCATCGCGTCGGAAATTATCAAAGCTGGAAAGCAGCGCCTTGCGATCCTCGAGGCGGTCAAGCGTAATGCCGTTGAGCTTGAGATCATCCATGCCCGCGCCATTGGGTCGAAACGCCGCGTGCGGCGTGCCCAAATATCCCGGATGTCCCGGCGAGCCGTACGGCGGATGGCCCGCTTTGGGCGCAAGCCCGACAAAAGCCGGGATGGCGCGGTCGGTCTGGCCCTGCAATTTGGAAAGCATCGCGCCCATCGACGGGTGGCCGCCGGGCGGCTGGTTTTGCACCGGGCGGCCGGTGTAACAGATGAACGAATCATGGCCGCCGTCGAGCGAGCCATAAAGCGAACGGAGGGGCACCAGCTTGTCCATGATTTTCGCACAACGCGGCATGTGCTCGGAAATCTGGATGCCGGGAACATTGGTGGACCTTGGCTTGTACGGGCCGCGCACTTCCAGCGGCGCGTCCATCTTGAGATCATACATGTCCTGATGCGGCGGCGCGCCGGCCATGTAAATCATGATGACCGCCTTGTGTGACTTACGGATGCCGGCAAGCTGTTCCGCTTGCAAGATTTGCGGCAACCCTAGACCACTCATTGCGAGGCTGCCGATCTTCAAGAAATCTCGGCGCGAAACGCCGTCGCAGAATTTCGATTTCGGTTGGCCGTAAATGGTCAGCATAAAATTAAATCAATTCCCGGATCGGCTCACAGCCAGGTTCCACGAGGTATTGCGGGCGACCTGAAAGATCCGCCAATGTCGCCTCGGTCACATTGATGCCGAGGTTGTGGTAGAGCGTTGCAAAGACATCGCCAAAACGCACCGGGCGTTCGGCTGGCTCACCACCCAACCGGTCGGTGGCCCCGATGACCTGGCCGGTCTTCATCCCGCCCCCGGCGAGCAACGCGAAGGAGGCGCGCGGCCAATGGTCGCGGCCCGCGTCTTTGTTGATCGTCGGTGAACGCCCAAATTCGCCCCACACCACGACGCTCACATCCTGGTCGAGGCCGCGATCATGCAAATCTTTCACCAAGGCTGTCACACCGCGATCGAGCAAGGGGAGGTCGGCCTTGCAGTTGCGGTGGTTCTGGCCGTGATAATCCCAGAAACCAAACGCCACCGTGACCGCGCGCGCCCCGGCTTCGACGAGCCGCCGGGCCATGAGAAATTGTTCGGTGAGCATCGGCGCGGCATCCCCGTGCGTCTTCGGGTCGCCTTTGCCGTAGCTTTCGACGACGCGCGGATTTTCCTTCGAGAGATCCAGCGCCGTGAGCAGTTTGCTGGAGGTCAATACGCCCAGCGCCTGTTCGTTGAAGGTATCCAACCCCTCCATCAAACCGCTGGAATCCATGTCGCGGCGGAAGCGGTCGAAACAGGTCAGCAAACTTTTCCGGTCGGCGAGACGCTCGAGCGAAATGCCGTTGAGCGTCATGTCGGCCAGGCCTTCGCCCGCAGGTTTGAACGACTGATGCGACACCCCGAGAAAACCGGTCGTGGCCGCGTTGTACGGCCGGTGCTGCATCTTGGGTTCCAGCCCGATGAACGGCGGCAGCGAGGGATCGTTCGCGCCTTGCAGCTTGGAAATCACCGCGCCAAAGGACGGCCAACCGCCCGGCGGCTGGTTGTTCTTCGTGCGGCCCGTCAGACAATGAAAATCCGAATGGTCGTCGCGTGCATCCACCATCGAGCGGATGACGGCGAGTTTGTCCATCATGCCAGCCATGAGCGGCAGGTGCTCGCAAATCTGGACGCCCGGGACATTCGTCCGGATGGGCTTGAATTCGCCGCGAATTTCCGACGGCGCATCCAGCTTCAGATCAAACGTGTCCTGATGCGGTGGCCCGCCGGGCAGATAGATCATGATAACCGCCTTGTGCGATTTGCGGACGCCCGACTGCGCCTCGGCCCGGAGAATTTGCGGCAACGCCAGCCCGCCCATGCCCAGCGCGCCGATGCGGAGAAAACTCCGGCGGGAAACGCCGTCGCAAAAGCGGGAGGATTGGCCGTGAATGGTCAACATGAAACAAAAAGTGAACCTGAAATCTCATCGGCTACACCTGGCCCCCGGAGGCGCGGCGACGGGAGCGTTCGCTGTGCGAAAATCATCATGCGCCGTTTAGCCGATGAGTTCCTTCATCGCCTCGATGCCTTGATTGACGAGGAAAGTTGGGCGTCCGCTGAGGTCGTTCACCGTCAACTTGTTCACGTCGATGCCGAGATTGTGATACAACGTGGCAAACACTTCGCCGAATTGCGTCGGACGATCCACCGCCTCGCCACCCAGACGGTCGGTGGAGCCGATGACCTGCCCGGTTTTCATGCCGCCACCCGCGAGCAAGCCGCAGGACACGCGCGGCCAATGGTCGCGGCCGGCGTCTTTGTTGATCGTCGGCGTGCGACCAAACTCACCCCAGACCACCACGGATACATCCTTGTCCAGACCGCGCTGGTGCAAATCTTCGATCAGTGCGCTCACCCCTTGATCGAGCATGGGCAGGTCTTGGCGCAACGCGCCGAAATTATCGCCGTGATGATCCCAACGGCTGAACGCCAGCGTCACGCAGCGCGCTCCCGCCTCCACGAGACGGCGGGCGACGAGGAATTGTTCCATCAACTTCGGCCCGCCATCGTCGCGATTTTTCGGGTCGCCTTTGCCGTATCGCTCGACCACGCGCTTGTCTTCCTTGGACAAATCCAGGGCCTCGAGAAGTTTGCTCGAGGTCAACATGCCGAACGCCTGTTCGTTAAAGCTGTCCAAGCCGGTCATTAAACCACTGGAGTCCACATCGCGCCGGAAATTATCAAAGCTGGTCAGAAGATTTTTACGGTCGGCGAGGCGGTCGAGCGTGACGCCGTTGAGAACCATGTCGGTTTTGCCCGCGCCATCCGGTTTGAACGGCGCATGGGACACGCCGAGGAAACCCGACTGCCCGGCGTCCGCCCACGGCATGTGACCCATCTTCGGCGACAGACCGATGAACGGCGGGATGTATTTGTTGACCGGCCCTTCGAGCTTGGACAACGCGGAACCCATGCAGAACCATCCGCCCTGCGGTTGCTGGCCTGGCGAGCGGCCCGTCAGACATTGGAACGCGTCATGGCCACCGGAAGCGCCGACAATGGAACGGATAATGGCAAGTTTGTCCATCATGCCCGCGAGACGGGGCAGGTGTTCGCAAATCTGGATACCGGGCACGTTCGTGCTGATCGGTTTGAACGGCCCGCGGATTTCCGACGGAGCATCCATCTTCAAGTCAAACATGTCCTGATGGGATGGTCCGCCCGGCAGGAAAATCATGATCACCGCCTTGTGGGACTGGCGAATGCCAGACTGCGCCTCGGCGCGGAGGAGTTGCGGCATAGTCAAGCCGCCCAGACCCAGCGCGCCAATCTTCAAAAAATTACGGCGCGACAGTCCGTCGCAAAACCGTGATGGTTGACCTAGAATGGTTAGCATAAACGTTCTTCGCTCCGCTTCAAACCGATGAAGCCGACCAGTTCAGGACGGGTGGAACATTGACTTTATTCACCGATTGCGAATTTTTGTCAAACGTGAATCTCGGTTTTTTGGAAAGAATTATCGGGACCGGAACGCCCGCGCCCGCTTGGCTGTTGAGCATGACCGCTGCCGACGATCAACCAATCTCCACGCGAAGCTCAGAAATCGCGATCCTCTGGGCAAATGTCATCAGTTAATGAGGGTTTGCTCATGATTTCTTTTTCTTTCGGGCAGGCGCGGGCAATTTTTTCAACTCCTTCACCGCCGCGTCAAAATCCTTCTCCACCTGCGACGGTGCGGCGAGTTCGGCGCGGTGAAACTTCTCAAACTCCAACTCCGCCTTCTGCACCGCCTGCTCGTGGGAAACCTTCCCGACGTGTGTGAGAATGTCCCGCCCGCCCAACCGCAGGAAATCATCCAGCTTCGCAATCCAGTCCCGCATATACATCGGCTGGCGGTTCAACGCCCGCACCTCCGCCAGTTCCAGATACGCCACCACGATGCGATTCAGCGCATTGAGTTCCTCCGGCGTCAGGTAGTTCTTGGCGATGACCGCTTCCGCCTTGTTCGGCCTCGTGCCCACCCAGTTCGTCATTCCGGCCTGCGGCTTCGCGGCGTTCACCCGCGCGTGAATCACCTCCGCCGCCGTCTGGCCGTGCGCCGCCCAGTGCATCTTGTTCTGCACCGTGGCAAAGAACTGCCGCGACGCCGCGACGCTCGAATCGTAATCAATGCTCGTCGCATAAATCTCCAGCACCTTGCGCCAAAACTCCTTCTCCGACGACCGGATGTCGCGGATGCGCGCCAGCAACTCCTCGAAATAGTTCCCGCCGCCGCGCCGCTTGAGCCGCTCGTCATCCAGCGCAAAACCCTTCACGATGTATTCCCGCAACCGCTGCGTGGCCCAGATGCGGAACTGCGTGCCGCGATGTGACTTCACCCGGTAGCCGACCGAGATGATCACGTCGAGGTTGTAGAATTCGATCTCCCGGCTGACGGTTCGTCCGCCTTCGGTTTGAACTGTTGCAAATTTTGCAACAGTTGCCTCCGGGCACAACTCGCCTTCGTCAAAAGTATTTTTGATGTGCTTGGAGACCACCGACTTGTCCCGCTGAAACAACTCCGCCAACTGGTTCAACGACAGCCAGACCGTCTCCGCCTGCAACCGCACCTCCAGCCGCGTGCGACCGTCCTCCGTCTGAAAAAACAGGATTTCGCCGCCGGGTGCGGGAGTGGATGGAATAAGTCCGCTCATGTGAAATCAATTCATCGCGGCCTGTCCCGACATGGCCAGGGGCGACGGCGGAAGAATGTCGCGACCTGTCCCGCCATAGCAGTGCGGCGGCGGACAATTCCAAAGTTTTTGGACGAGGGCGGTGGGGTTGCTCATGCCGATGCGTGTTTGCGATAAATGTCCTGAACAATTCTCCACCCCGTCTTGTTCGGCCCGGCAAAAATCAAATAGTAAACGATTGCGTTCCGCGAGTTTCGCATTGCCATTGGATCAGCGACAAAGCCAAAGCCGGAAACGTCCTTTAGGCGCTGGCAGTAGGCGTTCACCAAATCCCGGTTCTCGGTTTTGTCCATCTCCTCGTCCCCAAAAAGATTCGTTTGGGCGCTCGGTCGAAACATTTCGGAATGCCACGAACGGTCGCCCCAATAACGATCCATTGCCTCTAGCTCGCCGGACAAAATGTCACGAATGTTTTCGCGCTTGCAATTCCGGTTCATTTGGTGGACCGGGAAATTGATAAAAACCTCAACTGCCCGACTGCTGCCAGCCGCGCAAACAACCTTCCAATCCAATGTCAGCGCATACGGATCTAACACGCACAGTGCTCGCGTGCGCTTGGCGTAGGAAAACTGCGGCAGAACCGATTCAAGCATTACTTGATTGCTGTCCGCGTTGTAAAACATCACATCCGGGCGGTTGCCGACCTGACCTTTTAGAAAATCCACCTTTTCACCGTCGAGGTCGATAAAGTGGTATTCGTCAAATGGCGGCTCAACTCCGAGGGCAACCAAAGGGCTGCCCAGGACCTCTTCGCCGCCGGCTTTTCTGACGTGCAGCCCCGGCCCGGAGAATGCATCAATGTAACCGTGATGAAATCCGTTGCTCTTGAGAATTTTGGAATACGGTGCGGCGTAATCGCGAAGGATATCCAATTTGATTTCCGACCACGGCCCTATTTCGTCCAGGTTCATCAAGCATCTCCCTTCTCATGATTGATCGCTTCACGCATGCGCCATTTCCTCCAAGATTTCGGCGCGATTTGAAGCCGACGGAATGGGATTCGATACGATGTCGGGAAACTCGTCGTAAGTTCTACCATCAAGTTCCCGTCCGGTGTTGGCTTTGCGCACGCCGCCCCACTGCTTGAAAAAGAATGCAACCCCTTGCGCTTTGCACTGTGACCGAATGCTCCGCACCCAGTCCGGCAACATTGGACGAGCACCCGGCCCGCTCTCGCCGCCCACGATGACCCAATCAATTCCGCGCAAATCCACTTTGCCGAGGTCTTCCAACAATGGCTCAACGGAAAGAAACGCCACCGCTGACTTTGTGCTGCGCAACTTGGCAATACGCGGCAGACCATGCTTGCGATTTTCTACACTGACCCCCCACCAAATGTGAGAAGCCTTCGCTGCGTTGCGGAGTTTGCCCTGCAACAATGTCGCCATTCGGTCGGCCCGCTTGGTGAGAATCTGGTAGGTGTGCCAGTTCGCCGCCAGCATCACGCGACAGACTTTCTCAATGTAATCATCCGATACGCTCTCATGGAAAAGGTCGCTCATGGAGTTGACGAAAATCTTCTTCGGCTTCGACCAGCGGATGGGGTCGCCGAGTTTTTCCGGCACGAGGCGTAGATCGAAACCAAACTCAAACGGATGGCCGGGCACGCCGCGAAAGCGTTCCGCGAAGGTTTCGGCGTAGCAATGGACGCAGCCAGGGCTGATCTTCGTGCAGCCGCGCACGGGATTCCACGTCGCATCCGTCCACTCGATTTTAGAATTGTCGCTCATAATCAGTCATCTTTCTGGCCTGACAATACCGTATCAGGTAGGACAAATACGGGGCTACCCCTCATTTCCGATGATCTCCCCAGTGAATTCCTTCTGCAAGCTGGACTGGCGGCGGCGGGTGGCGCGCTTGTGGTTGGCCGACACCACCGCTGCCAACTTCTCCAACACGCTCAGCCGACCCGCTGTCACATTGACATTGACTCGTTCGCTGAACCAACGGCGCGCAGTTTTGATTTCCCGCATCGGCATGGCGCGAGATTAACGAAGTGAGCGGCGGTTGCAAAGGCACTTCTCGAATTGCTTTCCGATTCTCCGCCTTGTCCGCGCGCGATTTTTCAACGGCAATCCACCCGCAACGAAATCAAAGAAACCGACTCCACCAAGCTCCGCTTTGCGTATCGCAGTTCAAACTGCACCACTACCTGTTACTTCAACTGCGCCTGAAACCAACGGGTCACATGCCCGATCATCACCGGCGTGAAATCACCGCTGAACACATGGCTGCAACCGGGGATTTCGATGAGCTGTTTCGGCTCGTTGGCGCGGGCAAAAATATCGCGCGAATCCTGCACCGGCACCACGTCGTCTTCGATGCCATGCACCAGCAGCCACGGCACGTGGATTTGCGGCGCGCGCTCCACGACCGAATTGATCTGCGTCAAATCGTTCATGTAAGCCGACGACAGCGGACAAGCCGGTTCGTCCCACATGCAACCTTCGTCGGGCTTGACCGTGCCGAATTCACGCTGTGCAAACGCCTTCGTATGCACCATGCCGGCCAGCGAAACTAGAAATTGAATCCGCGCATCCTGGCTCGCCCGTAGCACGCCCACCGCCCCGCCCATGCTGTGGCCGATGTAACCAACTTGATAATCCTTCAAGGTGTCCAGCACCGCGCCCAAATCCGCGACTTCCTTGGAAATGTTCGAGTCCACAAATCGCCCGCCCGACGCGCCATTGCCGGAATACGAGACGCGCAGCACCGAGACACCCGTCGCCGCCAATCCTTCCGCCAGCGCTACAATGAAAGGCCGGTCTTTGTTTCCAGTCACGCCGTGGCCCACGATCACGATGTTCTTGGTGCCTGCATTGCCGGGATGAAAGGAGTAATCGAGCCGTTCGCCCTGGGGATTCTTGATTTCGCCAAACATAAATTGAATTCGTCGGTTGTGATTTTCGTTTAGTCCAGCATGCCCGGCGGTCAATCGCAACCAGTTTTGCTGATGTTCCCGTTCCCGATTGTCCCCCTCACCTTAATCCTCTCCCCCAAAGGGGGCGAGGAGACCCGTCGTGGTTCCTGCGGACGTGGCGTGGCGTTTGCGCACTCGTGTCTGGCTCCCTCGCCCCCTTCGGGGGAGAGGGCGGGGGTGAGGGGGCGCGTCGTTCCACGATGCAACCAGTTTTGCGCTGGCGCAATTCCCGAAAAGACGTTAGCAGTTGAATTGAATGACCCCGTTTGATCCGCGAGTAAATCAAGGCCGACGATCCGTGCTGCCCGCCCTGCTGCTGGCGATGCTCGCGGTTGGGCTGGCGTCTTTGAGCCGTGGCGCGGAGGCGCCAACTGGCAAACCCGGCGGCCGCATCGATTTCCAACACGATATCCGCCCGATTCTCTCGGACGTTTGTTTTAATTGCCACGGCCCCGATCCAGAAAAGCGCAAAGCCAAACTGCGCCTCGACACCGAGGCCGGTGCCTTCGCTGATTTGGGCGGCTATCACGCCATCGTCCCGGGCAAACCGTCGGCCAGCCCGCTCTACAAACGCATCGTCTCCAAAGACCCGGAGGAAAAAATGCCGCCACCCAAGTCGGGACGTCAGCTCACCGTGGCGCAAGTCAAACTGCTCAAGCAATGGATTGAGCAGGGCGCAAAATGGCAGTCGCATTGGGCCTTTCAAACTCCGGAACGTCCGCCTACACCGAAAGTTAAAAAATCGTCCTGGCCGCGCAATCCCATCGACAATTTCATTCTCGCGCGTTTGGAGCAGGAACACATGTCGCCCTCACCCGAGGCCGCGAGACTGACGTTGCTCCGCCGGGTCACGCTCGATTTGACCGGGCTGCCGCCGACCCCGAAAGAAGTGGACACCTTCCTCGCCGACACTTCGACGGACGCTTACGAGAAGTTGGTGGATCGTTTGTTGCAATCCCCGCATTACGGTGAGCGGATGGCGATGGACTGGCTGGACGGCGCGCGCTACGCCGACACCAATGGTTACCAAGTGGACATGGATCGTCAGATGTGGCGCTGGCGCGACTGGGTCATCGAGGCATTCAACAAAAACCAGCCGTTTGACCAGTTCACCGTCGAGCAAATCGCCGGTGATCTGCTGCCGAACGCCACGTTCGAGCAACGCGTGGCCACCGGCTTCAATCGAAACCACCGCATCAATGCCGAGGGTGGCGCCATCCCCGAGGAGTGGCGCGTGGAATATGTCATCGACCGCGTGGACACAACCGCAACCGTCTGGCTCGGCCTGACGATGGGTTGCGCCCGGTGCCACGACCACAAATATGATCCGCTTACGCAGAGGGATTTTTACCGCTTCTACGCGTTCTTCAACAGCGTCAATGAAAACGGCCTCGATGGCGGCGCGGGGAATGCCGTGCCGCTGCTGCCAGTGCCCTCGCCGCAAATCCAGGCGCAGATCGCGGACGTGGACGCGAAGCTCGTGATTGCGCAACAGGACGTGAAAGCGGTCGAACTGCGCCTGCCCGCGTTGCAATTGGAATGGGAAAAGACGGCGGCGAACCACGTCACACCCTGGGTGGTGATGGACGTGGCCAGTTCCGTTTCCGCCGGCGGCGCGACCCTCGCGAAACAGGCGGATGGTTCGTTGCTCTCGATCGGCAAGCGCCCGGACAAAGATACCTACACGGTGGTCGCCCACTCGGATTTGAAAGGCATCACCGCCGTGCGGTTGGAACTTTTGCCCGACGACAGCCTGCCCAGCAAGGGTCCGGGCCGTCACGAAAACGGCAACCCCGTGCTGTCGGAATTGCACTTGCAGGCCGCGCCCAAGACCAACGCCACCGCGCTCACACCGGTCGTGCTGCAAAATGCAACGGCTGATTTCAACCAGCAAGGTTACAACGTGACCTCCGCCATCGACGGAAAGCCGGAAACGGGGTGGGCACTTTATCCGGAGGTTGGCAAAGCGCACTTCGCGGTGTTTGAAACGAAGGAACCGATTGGTTACGACGGCGGGGTCACGCTTACGTTCACACTGGATCAGAACTATGGCGCAGGTTCGTTGGTCGGACGTTTCCGGCTCGCAGTGACTGCCGCCGCGCGACCGGTAAGCGCCGCGTCACTGCCTGACTCAATCACGAGAATTCTCACCGTTCCATCTACCCAACGCGACGGCAAACAAAAGGCCGAACTCGCCGCGCACTACCGGACGAATTCCACCGAATTGAAAGCGGCGCAGGCCCAGGTCGCCGCATTGGTCGCGCAAAAGAGTGCGCTGCAGGCGAGCATTCCAACCACCATGGTGATGCAGGAATTGGACAAGCCGCGCGACACGTTCATGTTGAATCGCGGTGAATACGACAAGCCCGGCGAAAAAGTCTCGGCGGCCGTGCCCGTGAGTCTGACGCCGTTGCCCAAGGACGCGCCCCCCAACCGGCTCGGCCTGGCGCGCTGGCTCGTCGATCCCGCGAATCCGCTGACCGCGCGCGTGGCGGTGAACCGTTATTGGCAGGGTTATTTCGGCACGGGTCTCGTGAAGACAGCGGAAAATCTCGGCTCCCAGGGCGAGCGGCCGAGTCATCCGGAATTGCTCGACTGGCTCGCGACGGAATTTGTGCGCACCGGCTGGAACGTGAAGGCGATGCAGAAATTGATCGTGACCAGCGCCACCTACCGGCAGGCGTCGAAGGTGACGAAACCCTTGTTGGAAAAGGATCCGGGCAACCGGTTGCTCGCGCGCGGGCCACGGCTGCGGTTGCCGGCGGAACTCATCCGCGATCAGGCGCTCGCCGTCAGCGGTTTGCTCGTGGAAAAAATCGGCGGGCCTTCGGTCAAACCCTACCAGCCTGCGGGCCTCTGGGAGGAACTCTCCTACAACCCGAATTCGCGCGGCTACATCGTGGACGAGGGCGAGAACCTTTACCGGCGCAGCATGTACACGTTTTGGAAACGGACGGTGCCGCCGCCTTCCATGACCACTTTCGATGCGCCGGGCCGGGAAATCTGCGCCGTTTTCCGCTCGCGGACCTCCACGCCGTTGCAGGCGCTCGCGCTGATGAATGACGTCACTTACGTCGAAGCCGCACGCGCCCTGGCACAGCGGATGTTGACCGAAGGAGGTTCGACCACGGAACAGCGGATTGTTTATGCGTTCCGCCGCGCCACCGCCCGGCCGCCGCAACCCGGTGAATTAAAGATCATGGTCAACGCGTACCAAACGCGGCTCGCGGAGTTTCAAAAGGACAAGACGGCGGCGCAGAAATTGGTCGAGGTCGGCAAATCCAAGCGCAACGAAAAGCTCGATTTGAGCGAGCTGGCTGCGGGCACCGCCGTGTGCAATTTAATTTTGAATCTCGATGAAATCGTCACCAAGGAATAAGCCATGAACCCGCTCCTCGAACACCAGTTGATGCTCACTCGCCGCCAGTTCTTTGGCCGCACGGCCACGGGGATCGGCGCGGCGGCGCTCGCGTCGTTGCTCAATCCGGAACTTTTCGCGGGCCAGACGAAATCGAAAGCGCCGTCACTCGGCCTGCCGGAACTCCCGCATTTCACGCCCAAAGCCAAGCGTGTCATCTATCTCTTCCAATCCGGCGCACCGTCGCAGATGGATTTGTTTGATTACAAACCGAAGCTTGTAGAGTTGCACGGCCAGGAGTTGCCCGACTCGATCCGCAAAGGCCAACGCCTCACCGGCATGACCTCCGGGCAGAAGAATTTCCCGGTGGCGCCGACGACCCTCAAGTTTGCGCAACACGGCCAGGGCGGCGCCTGGTTGTGCGAGGCCCTGCCCCACACGGCGAAGGTCGCCGACCATTTGTGCTTCATCAAGTCCATGCACACCGAGGCGATCAACCACGATCCCGCCATCACCTTCAGCCAGACCGGCAGCCAGCAGGCCGGCCGGCCGAGCATCGGTTCGTGGCTCTCTTACGGTCTGGGCAGTGTGAACCAGGATTTGCCCGCGTATGTCGTGTTGATCTCGCGCGGCACTGGGCGGCCGGATGACCAACCGCTCTACGACCGGCTGTGGGGCAGCGGTTTTCTGCCGTCGAAACATCAGGGCGTGAAATTCCGTTCCAACGGCGACCCGGTCCTGTACCTGAACAATCCGCCCGGCCTCGATGCGCACGCGCGGCGCGACATGCTCGACGATCTGGCGAAGCTGAATCAGATGAAGCTCGACGCGCTCGGCGATCCGGAAATTGCCACGCGCATTTCGCAGTATGAACTCGCCTTTCGAATGCAGACCTCCGTGCCGGACCTGATCGACATCTCGAAGGAACCGGCGTCCACGTTTGAAATGTATGGCCCGAATTCGCGCAAGCCGGGGACGTACGCCGCGAACTGTCTGCTCGCCCGCCGGCTGGCCGAACGCGACGTGCGCTTCATCCAGTTGTTTCACATGGGCTGGGATCACCACGCCAATCTGCCCAACGCCGTTCGCGGCCAATGTTCCGACACCGACCAGGCCTCCGCCGCGCTCGTTCAAGATCTCAAGCAACGCGGATTGCTGGACGACACGCTGATTGTTTGGGGCGGAGAATTCGGGCGCACGGTGTATTGCCAGGGGGAATTGACCAAGACGACCTATGGCCGCGATCATCATCCGCGCTGCTTCACCATCTGGCTGGCGGGTGCGGGCATCAAGGGCGGCCTCACCGTGGGCGAGACCGACGACTACGGCTACAACATCGTGAAAGACCCGGTGCATGTGCACGATGTCAACGCGACCATCCTCCAATGCCTCGGCATCGACCACACGAAACTGACCTTCAAATTCCAGGGCCGCCATCACCGGCTGACCGATGTCCACGGCGAAGTGGTGAAGAGTATTTTGGCTTGAGCGAATTCGTAAACCCCAAGTGTCCGATCTTCTTTTTGATGAACTGTGTTAACTGTTAATCTTCCATGACCGAGGGGCGTTGCCCGGCGTAGTTTTCCGGAGAAAAAATTTAAGAAATGTGTTTTGGCCCGCTCTGGAAACACATACACTCACCTTCAATGAGCATGGATTACGGGTTGGTATCACAGAACCGGGCCGTGCTAAGAGGCAAAGACCTTCGGAATTTCGGCGCGCGACAAATTGTCCGGCGGCTGAGCCTGTTCTGTATCCTGACGGTCTGTAGCATAATGCCCGCACTCGCCGCCACCATCCGAAACGATCAACCGGACAGCAGCTATATCAACCTCGCCAGCAACCCGGACTACGCGTCGGTGGGACGGTTCGTCAATGACTGGGGATATACCGGCAGCGGCACCTTGATTGCACCCGATTGGGTGCTAACCTCGGCCCACTCGTTCAGTGCCGCCCGTTCGGGGACTTTCACCATCAACGGGACGGCCTACACCTCCAACCTGTTGATCAGTAATCCCGGTTGGCAGACTGGTAGCGAGCTTAACGGTTATGACTTCGGCTTGGCGCATCTCAGCACTCCGGTTGTTGGGGTCAACCCCGCGACCCTGTACACTGGATCGGCGGAAATCGGTGCGGTAGTTACGTTCGTCGGATTCGGCCTGACCGGCACGGGCCTGACCGGCTATACCCACCTCGACAATTTGAAACGCGCCTTCCAAAACGTAGCCGACGGCGATTTTGGAAACCCTTCTTTGTTGTTGGCTATCGATTTCGACAACCCCAACTCAACGGCGGATAATAGTTTCGGCGATGCCACGCCGCTTGCTTTGGAAGGCTGTGTGGCTCCGGGCGATAGCGGAGGTGGCGTGTTCATCACGACCGGAGGCAAGACTTACCTCGCGGGCGTGGTGTCCTTCGTCGCTGGTTCCGACGGTCGAGCCAATGCCGACTATGGCGATATCAGCGGCTCCGGGCGCGTTTCAACCTTTGCTCCGTGGATCGCGAACACCATCCCGGAACCGTCAACTACCGCACTTTTGGAAACTGGTTTGGCGCTCTTTGGTTGGCGGTGCTTCCGTAGGAATAGTCGACGCTCGAATTGAGGCAGCAACCCGAACCCGTGCCTTGACGCCTGACGGCGAAAAGAACATCAATACCCCATGCTCCAGCGCTTGATCCAACTTTCATTGCTCGGACTTGGCTTCGCTCCGGCCTTTGCCGCCGACCTGCCGTACAAGGTGGATCACGCCGCGCCGCTGGACGCGACGGAAAAGCCGCTGGAGGAAAACGAAAAATATTCGCTCGTCCGCGTGGAGTTCAACGGCATCGCCGGCGACCGCGTGCCGGGACATTTGTATCTGCCGAAAGGCAAAAGCGGGCGGTTGCCGGCGGTGCTGGTGCAACACGGCATCGGCGACAAGAAACAATCCGAATACATCGTGGCGACGTGCCGCCTGCTCGCCGGACAAGGCGTCGTGGCACTGGCGATTGATGCGCCCGACCGCGGCGAACGGCGCGTCAATGGGAAGAAGTCCGCCTCCATTTTCGACCAGCGCGCCGTTCAGGAATGGTTTCGCCAGCATTGTGGCGATTACAGCCGCGCCTTCGATTTCCTCGCCACGCGCGCGGACGTGGACAAAGCTCGCTTCGGCTACATCGGTTTCAGTTGGGGAGCCATCACGGGCATCACCTTCGCCGCGCATGACGTGCGCGTGAAGGCACTGGCCTCCATCGGCGGGGGCGGGAACCTCGTCGGCTATCTCGGCCTGCCGGCGATTCCGGGCGCAGAAGGCAAAGCGCCGCCCTCGCTTGATCCCGCGCACAACATCGGTGCTTTCGCGCCACGACCCGTGCTGCTGGTGAACGCGAAGCGCGACACGATTGTGCTGGCACCCTTCGCGCAAGCGCTGCATCGGGCCGCAGGCGAAGGTTCCAAGGTCGAGTGGTACGACACCGACCATTATTTCGGCGGTGTGGATCGCGAGAAAATCCTCCAAAACATCGTCGAGTTCATCCAGACGAAGCTCAAATCGGTTGCTCCTTAACTTTTCATTTCTTCGCCGCGACTCGCGAGGCCAGTTCAATCGCCGTTCGCGCCGCGCTCGAAAACTGATCCCGTTCCAGTTCGGTTTGGAAGAGCAGCCACACGAGGCGGAGTTCGCCGGGCGATTGCTCGGCCCATTGACGGAGTTGCGCCAGATCGCGTTTGCCGGCAGGTCGGCGAAACATTTCCTCAGCCGGTCGCAGCGCGGGCGGAACTTCGGACGCGGCTTCAATGATTTTCGACTTCACAGGGCTTTCGAGCCACACGGATTCCGCGTACGAAATCGCCTTCGTGTAGGCCTTGGTTTCGTAGTGCGCGCGGGCCGTCATCAATTTGGCGGCGGGTGTGACTGGCGGCTGGGGTAGCACGGAGATGGCCAGATCAGGTCTGCGGGCTTCGATCAATTTCCCCGCCAGTTTCACCGACTCAACGCGATTGGTCAGCCGTTGAAACGACTGCGCTGCCAGCGGAGCAAATCCCTTTTCCAATGCGAAATCTCCCAGCGCCAGCCATCCCGCCACGGTGTCCGGAGTCAAGACCCGCAGCGACACCGTGTCACCGCGCGTCTGCCAGGCCAAGTCCAGCGCATCCCGCAAATGCCGGCCACTGGAAAGATCGGTGGCGCGGAGAAATTCCCAAGCCAAGTCCGGATCCCGCGCCGCGAGCTGCCGGGCAAAACCGAGCGGGATCAGCGGTTGCAACGGATTGAGCCGCGCCGCTTCGTGGGCCTCCGCCACGGCGCGGATGCGGTTGGTCGAAAACGTAAGATCAAACCAGGCACGATGGAGCCGCAATTCCCATTGGTAGGGATCACGCGCGAGCGCGGAGTTGAGTTCGCCACGAACAGATTCCGCGAGACGGGCCTGCTGGTCGCGCGATGCACGGGCGATCAGAGAGGCTTGCGCGCGCGCCCACGCAATGCGCCGTTCGGTGGCCCAAGGCCAGAGGTTTAGCGAATGACCGTACTCCGCCGCTTTCACATCGGCGGATTTAGCGGTGTTCGCTTGTTGCGCGTGAAAATATGCCATCCCTTGCGCCACGGCGGCGGCGAGCAGCGCGAATGCGCAGAGAACATTAAACGCGACGCGTCCGCGCGGCAACGGCGGCAGCAACGCAGGACGACCAACTTGCTCGCGACTGCCCGTGAGGAAACCCAGCAAGGCCGCCGCCAGCAACGCGGTGGAGGTGATTTGAAAAACAAATTCCACGCCGGCATGAACCGCGAAACCTGCGAGCGCCGCCAGCGCGCCAAAAAATAATTCCGGTTCCGCCAGCCGCTCACGCCAGGCAGATTGGGCCGCCCGGCGAACGAGATTAAGAATCAGCCAGCCAAACGCGACGGCACCGACGAGGCCGGTTTCCACCAGCAGTTGCACGTATTCGTTTTCGGCGTGCCACACAGTGCTTTCACCGCCGCTGGTTTTGAAATGATTAAACGCGGTGACGTAGCTGCCCCAGCCGGTGCCGAACAGCGGAAACTTGAGAAACAGTTGTTGGAGCGATTGTTGCCAGATTTCGAGTTTCAGAAAGCGCGCCGATGCCTCCGGTTGCGCATCCACGAAGCGGTGGAACAGATGACCACCGGCAAACCAGATCAACCCCAGCACGACGACCGCGACGACGGCAATGCCGAGCCAGCGTTTCCGCCGTTTGGAACGGCGCGCCAGCAGGAGCATCCAAACGGCCAGGCCCGCGAGCAACGCGAGGAATCCGCCGCGCGACCCGCATGCGACGGCCATCACCAGCCCGAACGCGAGCGTCAATCCGAACAGGACTGAACCCACGGAAAAGCGCCGGTCACGGAAGAGCGGCTGCGCTCGGGCCGATTGCAGGGGAAATTGCTGGCGGACAATCCAGCCGAACGAGAACAAAAGCGTGACGTAAATCCAGTCGGCGAAATGATTGCGATTGGCAAAAGTCCCCGCGCCTTTGCCCCAGGAAATATGCCACAGGCCGAGCACGGAACGCTGGCCGTCAAGACGGTACCAGACATCACTCGCGGCGAGCAGCCCCAGGCCGAGGCCCGCCACCATCGCCAGATGACGCGGAAATTTTTCCGAATGCGCGGCGGTGCGCGCCAGCGAAAAGCACGCGATCACCAGGCTCAATTCCCAAAGCCGCTGAATGCTTCCCGCCGGTGAAATCGTCAGCGTCAGCCACGCGCCGGGAGCGCCAAGCTCCAAGGGAAAGGCGTGATCCAAGGCGGCGCGTTGCGGACTCAGCAGCTCGACGAGCTCGACCGGCAGCGGCAGGAGCGGCAGCACCAGCACAACGGCCGCGAACCAAGTCAATCTCGAAACCGAACCATTCGCGCCGCCAATTTCGCGGCCGAGCAGCAGCAAACTCGCGGCGAAGAGCACGCCCACCACAGCCTGCCCGTCGGGGTTGACGGATCCGAAGAGCAGCGGGGCCAGCAGCAACCCCAACATCCAAGGGTAATGCCGCCAGAGAGAAGCGGACGGATTTGTAGTTGCCAGTTCGGGATTCAAAATTCGCCCCAAGGGCCACCGACCGGCGCGGATTATTCCAGCTTCCACGCCATGCCGTCGCAGGAATTATGCGTGGTCGGAACCGTCCGGCTTGACGGGTTCCACGGTCGTCGGGTGATCGCCAGCAATCGGACGTGCCGGCGGTGTGCGGGCGGCACCAGGTGCGGAACGGCGCGCCTTGAACTCTTCAACCATGTTCTCTTCCATGACTACTTCTGTTGAAGACGTGACGGACTCGCCAGCGCGGGCCCGGGCCTCGGCCTGAATCGACTTCACGCTGGAGGAGCGGCGGGCCGCCATTTTGGAGGCTGGTTGCGAGGTGGACGGGTCGATGGACTTCGTTTGATTGTCCGAGTAATAGGCGTGGTAGTAATAATTGTAGTAATACGCCGGGTGATCGGTGGTGATGCCGTTGAGGACGATGCCGATAATGCTGGCACCCCGTTGGCGCACGGCTGCCAGCGCGTTTTTGGCAAACGTCATCGAGGTTTGCCCCGCCTTGATGACGAAGATGAACCCATCGGAAAGGTTGACGAGGCAAAAGGTGTCATCAATGCCGGTCAGCGGCGGGCAATCGAAGAGAATGTGGTCGTAGGATTCCCGCGCCTCGACCAGGAACTCTCGCGTCACTCCACTGATGAGCAACTCGCCCGGATTGGGCGGCAGCCGGCCGGTGTTGATCAAATCGAGATTCTTGACCTCGGTGTGGATGACGACATCACGCCAGTGAGACTGGCCGGTGAGCACGTCGGTCAATCCCGGCTCGCGCGGTTGGTCAAAGTAGCTGTGAATGTTGCCACGCCGCAGATCGGCGTCGATCAACAAGACTCGGTTGCCCGCATTGGCGAGGGTGGCGGCGAAGTTGACCGTGAACGTCGTTTTCCCGTCGCCCGGCACGGCACTGCTGACGATGAGCACCTGCTTTTTCCCGCCCTGAGTGCCGAACATGACAGCCGAACGGACCCCACGAATCGACTCGGCGAACATGTTGTGCACATCAAGCCGGGTGATGAGCAGGCGGCCCTCCTTGAGGAGAGCCTCCGATTGCTGTGGAAGCTGGCCCAAGACTGGCTCTTCGAGCGCCGCTTCAATGTCCTCTGCCATATCAAGCCGGTCGTCCAGGCGGTGCAGCAGGAACACAATCAACAAACCGACGGCCAGGCCGTAGATCAAACCGTTGCGAATCATTTTGGGGCGAACCGGCTCGAAGGG
>JBKJSC010000142.1:0-18793 GCA_046593035.1 Limisphaerales bacterium
CCTGGCGAAAAACTAAGCGCTCACTGCAAGTGGCATCATAGACGTCAGAGCATAAATCTCTCGCGTCTATGAACCAGCCGTTGCTTTGTCAATAAGGCACCAGATATGACGCTTACAGAGAAAGTGGCGGAGAGAGAGGGATTCGAACCCACGGTAGTGTTTAGCTACTCACGCTTTCCAGGCGTGCGCCTTAAACCACTCAGCCATCTCTCCGACCATTTATTGACAATTACTTATGTCAAATCTAGAAAACGGAAATTGACAATCTGATACTGCCATCTGATACTGGAAGCATGAAACCGCCAAAGCCGCCCGCACCAAAGCAGGAATTGCTCTGGCAGAACACACCGCACGCCAATTTGGTTCGCTACGTTCCATCGGAGACTTATTTCGCCCGAATCCGGGTAGGCGGCAAGCTTATTCGCCGCTCGCTAAAGACTAAGGTTCTTTCGGTCGCCAAATTGCGTCTGGCGGATTTGGAGAAGGCCGAACGCCAAGCAAATGAGAGCGCCTCTGCATTGGAGGGTGGTAAAATGATCTTCGCGGACGCCCTGAAGATCTACCTTGATCGGCTGGCGGGAGATGCCTCACTCAAACCTCGCACCAAGGCTTATTACAAGGAGTGCGTCAGCAAGCTTTTCCAGACCTGGCCGGAGATAAACTCGATGGATGTACGCCGAGTCACCAAGTCGCTCTGCCTGAATTGGTCTGCGGAACTCGGGCGTAACGCCTCCCCAACGGTGTATAATCACACGGTTGGCATGTTACGAAGGATTTTGGATATTGCCATCGAGTCAGGCTCGCTTTACGACAATCCGGCCCGCTTCATCAAGCGTCTCCGGGAATACCCAAAACCCCTCAAGCTTCCCTCACATCTAGATTTTCAGCGATTGGTCCAGGCAATCGAGGACGGCAAAGTGTGCTCCTGCTATCTGGCCGCAGACTTGGTTCGGTTCCTCGCATTTGGTGGCTTTCGGAGATCCGAGGCCAAACACGTCACGTGGGCAGATTGTGATTTTGTGAAGAAGGAAATAACCGTGCGTGGAGATCCGGTGACAGGCACCAAGAACAGCCAAGTTCGTCGCATCCCAATGATTTCGGAGATGGTCGAACTCTTGAACCGCCTCAAAGGCGAAAGGCCGGACGAGAATCCGGCCCAACCAGTGATGAAAATCCAGGAGTGCCAAATATCCATTGATCGAGCCGCAAAATTGACAGGCATCGTGCGCATCACCCACCATGATCTCCGACATCTATTTGCCACCCGCTGCATTGAATCTGGCGTCGATGTCCCCACCCTCTCACGTTGGATGGGGCACAAGGATGGCGGAGCGCTGGCCATGAGGATTTACGGCCACCTCCGTGATGCCCATTCCAGCGCGATGGCCAGCAAAGTAAGTTTCTCCTAAACGAGGTGAAGGCTGGACTTAGGTGTAGCGGGCGCGCATGCTCGCACCAATCCTATGGCAGACAAGAAGCCGAACACGAAACCAGCGCTCGAGATTTTTAAGGAATCTTCCCAATTCAACGAGGAGGATGAAAATGAGGTTCGTCGCTGGATTGACGGTTACAGGGAGATGGAAGATGAACGTCGTGCCACTACACCTGAAGTAGAGATTGTCCCTCCGCCTAAAGCAGCGTCAGCACCGAAACCCAAGGCAGCCCCCTCTGAACATCCACCATTGGCCAAGGAATATTACTCAGTCGGGGAAGCTGCAGAGATTCTCATGCAAAAACCCGTAACGGTGTATCGCCTCATAAAACGGGGCAAGCTCAAGTGCCTCAAAAGTCTTCGTCACATCCGCATCCCCAAAACGGAACTGGATCGTTTCAAGAGGGAGGATACGGGGTGAGGGTTGGTTGGCCGATGCGCACTCGAACACATCCCAACGAGTCATTGCGCGCAATCTTCCTTGCTCCTGCTGTCACAGCACCTTCATATTAACTGACAAAATGTCACGTGATTCCAGCAACACCGAAGCTGACATCGTAGCCTGATGCAAAACGCCAGTCCCGAAACACCTGTTCCGGATTCACCCAGGGAACGGCTCAACAGTCTTATCGCCATTACGCTGGCGGTGCTGGCCGCGTTGATGGGCATCACGAAGGTGAAGGACGACAACATCGTGCAGGCGATGCAACTGGCGAAGGTCAACGCCGTGGATACGTGGGGTGAATACCAGGCGAAGAAAATGAAACACCACCTGGCTGAGGCGAGCATTTCACAGCTCACCGCCTTGCAGCTCATTGCGCCCACCAACACCGCGCCGCAATTCGAGGCCTTGCTCCAGCGTCACGAGCAGAACATCGTCCGCTACCAACGCGAGGAGAAAGAGTTGATGGACAAGGCGCGCGCCTTCGAAGGTGACTATGACCGGCTTAACTTTCGTGACGACCAGTTCGATTTGTCGGACGGCGCGCTGTCCATCGCGATGTGCGTGCTGGCCACCGCCTCACTCTCCAACCGGCGTTGGCTGCTCGTGCTGGCGTGGGTGTTCGGTGCCCTGGGTATCCTTATGGCAGTGGCCGGATTCCTGCAGCTGAATCTTCATCCGGACTGGCTTGTTCGTATCCTGTCCTGAGGCGCCCGGTCCTGGGTGCCGAGTAAGTTTTTCCGGCCACAACAGCGTCATGCAGCTGATCAACGCCAAACGCTTCGCGCTGACCCAAGACGTCGGGAGCGCGTCCGACTCCCACCGAACGGATCTGTGCAACCCTGTCGACGCTCGCGCTTGCCACCCAGCGGATCAAAGCGCATATTGCCGGCCATGAACCCGGAGAGGATTGACCCCGTGAGGATGGAACAGTCTGGGTTTGGCCGAATTCAATTAAGGGGTGTTCGCACACTGTTATGAAACAGCCAAACATGCTTCTCCGGGTCAAAGTGCTGACCGCATGACGCGTTGAATGCACGGCAGCCCGCATCGCACTAACACGAGCAAGGTCTCCCGCGTGATGAAAGCATTTACAAAGTTCTTATTGTGCTGCTTGACCAGCCTGACCGTCGTCACTTTGTCGGGGTGTGCCACGTGCCGGGAGCACCCAGCCACTGCCCAGGATTCTGAAGAACACCAGGCGCGTGATCATTGGTGGGAACATGTCAATTTAATGGGTTTGATTCCGTGGCCGCACTAGACACCTCGACAGAATGAGAACACACAATGTGATCCGTTGGCCGCACAAATCAGTCACCACCCCCTCAACCCTCAACGGTCCAGAGATTCGCTGCTCCCGTTCGATGGAGCGCGGGTGGAGCGGGCAGGGATGACTTTGGCTGACAACGCGCTGTGAGCTGGAGCACCACATCCAAAGGGTTCAAGATCATACTTGCCGCAATCGTGATGATTGTGGGTTTACTCGCCGGCGTTTCGTGGTACTTCTCTTCTTTAAGAGCAAGGCAGCAGAGAGATATGGCAGCAGTGCGCGAGTACATGAGCAGGATCCAACCTCAGCTTGCAGCAGATGCACGATTTCGGGAGGTGCAGCTACTTGGCTACAGTGCCTCGTATATCCGGCATCCCTACATCCCGGTTCTCGGTCAGGTCGCCAGCCAGCAGGATTGGGAGGCGCTTGAAAGATTCATCCGGGAGTCAAAACCTCCCGTCGCCATTTCCGTGCGCACCGTATTGGTAGGGACGAACCATGAGCCCGCACAGATAAAATGACTCGGCAAAACAAACCGGATCGAGCTACATCTTCAACCTTCATCAGCCCAGGAGATT
The DNA here is from genome assembly GCA_046593035.1 of Limisphaerales bacterium. Classification (GTDB taxonomy): domain Bacteria; phylum Verrucomicrobiota; class Verrucomicrobiia; order Limisphaerales; family JAYTXL01; genus JAYTXL01. Next base: position 3,723 of record JBKJSC010000142.1, read on the forward strand.
CGCTGCTTCGTTGGTTTATCGTGGCGCGATTTTGGGCTCGCAGCTCGCCACCCTGCTCGCATTAGGTTAGGTCCAAAACAGGGGGGGCGATTCGCTTATTTTCGTTTGACAGGGGATCCGAAGCTGTGTCACTGTCTGGCGTTCGCTAAACCCTGAAGGAGGGTTATGGAAGGGTTGGCGTAGAGAGGTAGATCGGCGGTATCAGCCTGCTCTCGGCTGATGTTTTAGTCCCTCGGGGGATTAATTTCGAGCTCCGTTCATCGACTCATACTTGTATTTAAACGTTGGAACTGTCGTCTACAGTTCTGTCGAACTAATTATTAGTATCAGTGAAAACTTCAATGAGGCAACCGGATCCTACCGGTGCCAATTCCCCGGTTTTCTGCCGGGAAACCAACCAACAAACTTACCACAATTCTGCCGTCCAAAGCAACGCAGTTCACAGTGGTGCCAGACAGTCAACAGAGCCGGTCGCCGAGTTCAGGCAATGGTGCGGTTGCTGGTGGCTGAGCTACAACGGCCTATCAATTCCAGCAACGAACTGTCGGGGGTTGAAATACATCCAACATCTGTTGTTGCGGAGTGGGCATGCCGTTTCCGCCAATGAACTCCACCTCTTGGGCTACGATAATCCCGAGGCGATCAAGGAAGCGGCGGCCCTGAACGAAGGCTTAGAGACTCGCGACGTTTGCCACGCAAAGCAAAACGTCCATGATTCTCTCTCAATGAGCGCCTACAAAGAGCGCTTGCGGGAAATCGACGAAGACATTCGAGCGGCACAGGATGGTGGTGATGTTGACCGTCAGGAGGAATTGGAGGAGGAGCGTACGACCCTGCTTAAGCAGGTGAAAAGTCATCTGCCGGGCCGCGCCGCTTCCTTCAGCACGCAAGATGAGGGGAATCGAAAGGCCGTCAGCAAGGCCATTAAACACGCCATCACCACGATCTGGAAGTACCATCCAGGACTTGCCGAACACCTCGATGAAATGATCGTGACCGGGGTGACCTGCACGTATCGACGAACGGGAGCCCTTCAATGGGAAGGCAACCCCGTACCGGCCCACGAAAGGTATTTTCCCTCAGCCGGGAAGGATAACTGCCGTTCGACGCCAGCAAATCCGCCCGCGCCTTCAGAAGTAGCAATCGCTCCCCGCAAAGTAGCCCTTTCATTGTAGAGACGCAAATAAGCGGCTCGTAACAAAAAGATACAATGAACAACCAACAAACCAGCCCAGTTCAGTTCAAACTTGCCGAACAGATCAAAGTTAGTGGCGACTCAAACTTCATGGGTTCTGGGGTTAAACCCAGCGCCATCCTCGAACTTGAGGCAACAATGGCTGGCACATCAGCCACGTCGCCCCGCCTCAGCGACAAAAACAGTAACGGTATGCCCACAAAACAAAACAAAACAAACAAACTTGCAGTATCCACACCCGCCATCGTCGCGGAGGTCGAAACGTTCCCCGTGCCCGTCACAATCCAAGCAGCACCAGTGGGCGAGAAGTTGTCGAAGGAGGAGTCCACCCAACTGACCGGGTTTGAAACGACCTACTCGGAGAATCGGAGGTCATGGTGGGTGGCGATGACGGCGCTGAAGTCGATTCATGACCTGCGCCTTTACCGTCAGGATTACTCAACCTTCCAGGATTACTGCATGGGGCGCTGGGATTTCAACCGGGCACACGGGAATCGGTGGGTTAAGGCAGTTGGTGTTTATCAAGCCCTCAAGAACGCAGCGGCTGAGAATAGTCCGTTGCCGGTAACGGAAGCGCAGGTGAGGCCGTTGACCCAGATTCCGCAGGACAAGTGGGAAGAGGCCTGGGGAAAGGCAGTGGACGCAGCAGTTGACGGGAAAATCACCCAACGCGTGGTCGAACAGGTCGCCACCGAGTATCGGATTGCCAAGCCGGCCAAGACCGCCAAACCCAATGCGGCTCCGAAGCTGACACTGGATCTCGGGGCCATCAAGGAACTCGTGGTGAAACTCGAGGGCCTGCTGAGGGAGCATAACAACCCTGAAGTGATAACCACGCTGGAGGCGATCCAGGAAGCGCTGGGACTCAAGGCGGCGCAGGAATCCACTGTGGTGGCGACTCAAACTGGGAATAGCCAATAAGGAAACCTCCCCCCGTCAGCCCGTGCGGTGGCGGGGGGAATCAAATCAAACAAAAATATGGAAAATTCAAATATTTCATGGACCGACAACACATTTTCCGGCTGGGTGGGTTGCACCGAGGTCAGCCCTGGATGCAGTCATTGTTACGCCCGCTTCCTGGTCGAGATTCGTCGAGGGAGGGCGAAATGGGGCAATCAGCATCCTCGCATTCGGCAGAATGAGCAATATTGGGAAAAGCCGCTGCATTGGAACAAGCAAGCAGAGAAGGACGGGCGGCGCATCAAAGTGTTTAGCGCCTCCCTGTCCGATGTGTTCGATCCGATGGTGGAGGCTGCGTGGCTGGATGATCTCTTCGCGTTGATCCGCAGGACCCCGCACCTGGACTGGCAGTTGCTCACGAAGCGTCCGCAACTGGCATTGGCCTACTCGAAAAAGATCGAATGGCCTGAAAATGCGTGGATCGGCACCTCGATCGAGAACCAACAGTATGCCTATCGCGCTCAAATCATCGCCAAAATCCTGGCACCAGTCCGATTCCTCTCAGTGGAACCGCTGCTCGAATCAGTAAAATTGGACCTCAACGGAATTGACTGGGCAATTATCGGGGGTGAGTCCGGACCCTACTACCGGGGGATGCAGAAAGCGTGGGTGTTGGACATCCAGAGGCAATGCAGGGAGGCCGAGGTGCCCTTCTTCTTCAAGCAATGGAGCGGGGTCAGACCGAAGCAAAACGGCCACGAACTGAACGGGGTGGAATATCATGAGTTCCCGACACCCAAGCTTCGCACGCCGGCAGTGCGGGAGGTCACGGCAATGTCTCCAAATGGAGCCATCGACCTTGGGTTGGATGTTCCCTGTGCCGGCCTGGCTGCGGTGACGGTTCAGCCATAAGCAAACATGAACCGAAATCATTCGTCGCATGAACTCATCGATCAAACGGACACACTTCAAAACATATTTTGCCAAAGTAAAAGCGTACGCAGGGGCTCAACCTGATGTCGCCTACAACCACAAACTTAATTCAATAAACCTTGTGCCGCTCAATACAACTGTGCGGCCGGAAGTCGGAAAGCAAAATAATATGCATACCATCACAATTACCCTTCGCATTGAAAACAAACCCATCACCATCAAGCTGATTGATCCTGGCGTCACTCTGGAGGAGACCAAATCCAACTGTTACGGCCAGATTGCTTCAAATCGATTACTGTTGGATGACAATAACACTGCCGTCTGCCTCTTTCTGGACGACTGTCTCACCACCGAGCAATTGGAGGAGATAGTTGCGCGATACAGCTGCAAAAAACCAACTGCCATCAACTTTGATTACCCGTTCATGGCAATTCATGCCATTCAGCATGGGTTGGGTTGGCCGCATCACAAACGCTGCAAGCCGACCTCCCTCTTCAGCTCCCGTCCAGCAAAGGACTGGCTAGTGATGTATTCCAAACCGCCGGTTGCCAAGGAACATCCGTTGCTCAATCAACCCGATGGGACAGTGTGGATTATGGGATACAGACCTCACGGTGAGCCTATTAGCTTCCATTACGATTCAATCGCGAAGATTGCACACAAGGGGACTGAGTTGGTGCTGACGATCAACCCCAAGTCAGAGACAGAGTTAGTGGGGGCAGTCGCGCTTCGGTTGGTAAGCAAACAGGCGGCGACCGAACTTGCGAAAGACTTGCGACTGAGGCAGGTCAGGTGCATTCGGCATAACGAAACCATCCTCGCAATGACCGTGCTCGCACATGGTGCCGCATGTAAGTTAGGCGCACGACCGTACATCTCTGGTTCCAACTCCAACTCCTTCATGATCGGATTTACAGAAATGAGGTCGTTGTTGAATCAGGCGCGGCTTACGAGTCCAGAAGTCATGGCTAAGCACATAGCCTACCTACTGAAACAAAAGAGCTAAAAATACTGGTCCGGGTGGATCAAACCGCCCGGACCGTTTCTTAAATAAATCAATGCAAACAACCGTTCAAAACAACGACATACTTACGGCTCCCATCAATTCCAGTCCCCTTGTCTCTATGCCTGAACCTTTGGCCATCAACCAAACTTTCCAGCAGTCAACCCAGATTCCAACCCTGCCCGGCCGAGTTCTTAGGCCGGATGAAGCGTCCCCGGTTCGCATGACTGGCTTCCCTGAGATCGAGAATGCCGACCGTCTGCTGGGTGATCAATCAATCCAACTTCCGACGGAACTCATTCGCGGCGTTTTGCACCAGGGCAGCAAGATGGTTCTGGCCAGCTCCAGTAAAGCGGGCAAGACCTGGATGCTGCTCGATCTGGCCATCAGCGTCGCCACCGGACAGCCTTGGATCAAATACCCCACCGTCCAGGGCAAGGTGTTGTTCCTGAACTTCGAGATCCAGCGGGCATTCTTGAGAGAACGCCTCTACAGCATCCGCCACAAACGCCAGTCCGGTCCACTCTGCAACCTCGACGTCTTGAACCTGCGGGGTCATTCCATCGGGTTCGAAGAGGTCATCGCGGAGGTGATCCGGAGAGTCTCGGAAAAGAACTACTCGCTCATTATCCTCGACCCCATCTATAAAGGCATGGTCGGGAAGGACGAAAACACCAGCTCCACGGTCGGGGTGTTGTGCAACGAGTTGGAACGGTTGGGACACAGGACTGGTGCGGCGGTGGCTTTTGCCCATCACTTCCCCAAAGGCAACCAATCCAAGAAGACCCCGATGGACCGGATGAGCGGATCGGGTGTGTTTGCCCGGGATGCCGATACCATCATCACCCTGACCGAGCAAGACACCCTGGATTGTTACTCGATGGAGTTCACGCTGCGGAACTTCAAAGCCCAGCCTGCCTGTGTGGTGCAATGGGACTTTCCGTTATTAGTGCACCGGGAACACCTGGATCCGAAGGCGCTGAAAGGGAAGGGAGGGCGACCGGCAGAGGGGGATTCAGAGGAGATGCTGGCGTTGTTGGAGGACGGACCTTTGACCACCAAGGAATGGAAGAAAGCCGCTGATGAAGTCGGCATCACCAAGGCCACATTTTACCGGAAAAAGAAGCAATTGGTGTCTGACGACGAGGTGGTCGAGGGTGAGGACAAGAAGTGGCGGTTGGCTGAGGATGCTCCCGAAGCTTCGGAAGATGGGGATGCACCTGCCAGCGACCTTTCCTGCCACAATATCACTCCACCGGCCGAGGTTCTCGCGGAGGTGCTCGTCTCATAACTATAGGGGGAGGTTCTGAGACTGAGATTGTTTCACCCCACCCAAGAACATTCATCCAATCGCATACCCGCACGGGCGCGAAGCGCCCCCAATCCCCTTGCTTGCTCTCAAATCCTAACGCGGTCGGGAAGTCTCAGTCTCAAAACCCCCGTAGGGGGGTTGAGACGGACAGACCGCTGGCGAAAGGAAACGAGTGCAGGAAAAATAAAGGGACTGGGGTTATGAGACGGAAGGGATTGGAAGGTTTGATCACAGAACCTCCCCGCGCGATTCTGAGACGTTGAAACCAACAACCTCGTTTCAATCCCAGCAGTCAACCGCGCAAGACCATCCTGATCCTGAACAGTGGCCTTCGCGGTGTATCCATTTGGAGACATTTCCCGCGTGCCTGTTTAATCCAGGGTGGAATGGTGGGGCATGTTTCTGTGTTTACCAACAAAAAAGGAAGTAAGGCACCACATAAATCCCTGGGGAAGTCACAAACCTGCCCCACCCTTCCACCCGTAGAAACCAACAAGTCTGTTTCTGCGGGTGAGCTGGACCCTGTTTAACAACTCTATGACCCCAAAATAAATAAGGAGAAACAATCTGCTGTAGACTGGTGAATTAGGCTCCACCCCCTCACCCAATAGGAGGTAAGGCCTTTCCGTTCCCTCTCCATTCAAAGGTCATGCACGATGGCGAGTCGCTGGACGTTAAACGATATCCTCAGGGACTCGCCGGTGAAAGTACCCGAGGATTCCGTGGAGCATTCGAAGCTGCTGCTGGGGCGGTTCCATCACGATGATGTCGTCTGGATTGGCGATAAATATGATTCTGGAATCGGTCATGCCGGGTGTTTCAGGACTGCTGGTGCATGGCTCGAAGAATCGGCTCTTCATGGGCCGCTGATCTGCCCCGCCACCTTCAAACCAGGCTCGATTAACCGCGCGAACGAAAATGTGGTGACGCGCCGGTTCCTGGTCGTTGAATCGGATACGCTCGATAAGGACGAGGTTGGCGCCATCTTCCGCTGGCTCCGGGATAAAGCCGCCATGACGCTGGTGGCCATCGTCGACACGGCTGGGAAGAGTCTGCACGCGTGGTTCGATTATCGGATCAACGAGAAAGATGTGCTCGTAACGGAGTCGCCACGGCTGACCATCACGCTAAACGACGAGCTTGTAACCCACGCCGTGCACGGTGATCAAATGTTTGGGCTCGCCGCCGTTGTCCCCCAGTTTTTTTCTCAACTGCACCACGACTTGGTCAAGTGTGCGCGTCGTGCCGTAATAGTTGTAGCCCCAGACATCATTCAGCAGGCGGTCGCGCGACAACACATCACCAGGGTGCGCGTGGAAAATCTGGAGCAGTTTCAACTCCTTGGCCGTGAGTTCTTCCACGGTCTTGCCACGGCGCAGTTGAAATTTCTTCGGTTCAATCGTTGCTGAGCCGATTTGAAAAATCGCTTCCACGTCGCCACCCTTGGCCTCCGGCGACTGGCTACGGCGCTGTAACGCGTGGATGCGCGCGAGCAGTTCGCGGACACCGAACGGCTTCGTCACGTAATCATCCGCGCCGAGATCCAGCCCGACGACCTTGTCGAGTTCCTGGCTCTTGGCCGTGAGCATGAGGATGGGCGTGGCGTTTTTCTTCGCGCGAAGCTGCTTGCAGATATCGTAGCCGCTCAAGCCCGGCAGCATAACGTCGAGCACGATGAGGTTGGGCTGTTCCTTTTGAACGGCGGCGAGAGCCTGATCGCCGCGCTTGCACACCGCCACTGCGAAGCCGTCGCTCTGCAGGACTTCTTCCAATCCCAGCAGGATGTGCGGGTCGTCTTCGACGATGAGGATTTTAGTTTTCATGTTTCAACGAGAGCGGAAGCCGCAACGTGAAGCAGCTCCCGCCGCCGTCGCGGGCCGCGTAGACCACTTCCCCGCCGTGGGCGCGAGCGATCTGCCGTGCGAGCGTCAGACCCAGCCCCGAGCCTTGGATGCCGCTGCTCAACGAATCATGCGCGCGATAAAACTGTTCGAAGATTTTCGCCTCGCTGTCGCGCGGCACACCGAGGCCGCGATCAAGCACGGCCACTTCGACGAACGGGAGCGGTTCGCTTTGCCGCCGCAGCCGCACGGTGATTTCTTTCCGGCCGTTCGTGGAATATTTTTCCGCATTGGAAAGCAAGTTCACCAGCACTTGCGCGAGCGCGTCGCGATCACCGGACAATTCCAGCGGTGCGTCGGGCAATTCGCACTCGAGCGTGAAGCCGTTCGTTTCCAGATGCGGCCGGTAGGTCTCGACTGTTTCGCGCGCGACGGCCGTCAGGTCGCACGGCGCGCAGTGGTATTTCTTTTCGCCCCGCTCCATCCGGGAGAAATCAAGCACGTTGTTGATCAGCCGGGTCAGCCGCGCCGTCTCCGCCGAGATGATCTGGAGATAGGAGCGCCGTTTGGTTTCGTCGGTCACGCGCCCTTCGGCCAGCAGTTCGGAAAACATGCGGATGGACGTGAGCGGCGTTTTCAATTCATGCGAGACGTTGCTGACGAAATCGGTCTTCTGCCGCGCGAGCGTCAACTGGCGGCGCAAGTCATGGAACATAAGCCAGCCGCCGAAGCCGATGGCCAGGACGAGCATCCCGACCAGCAGGCTGATCGTCGTCTTGAGCGTGGTCGCCGTCTGGGTGAGTTTCGCCGGATCGAGCAAATACACCGCCATTTCCCAGTGGGGCAGCGCTTCGCCGATTTCCGTCGCGACAAACGGACGTTTCCAATTGGTTTGAAAATCCGGCGGGAAAACCGCCAAGGGCCGCGCGGTGTCATCCAGCAACGCGACGCAAATATCCGGGGCGAGGGCGGGCTCGACCCGGACCAGTTCGCGCAATCCCTGGGTGAGGCGCGGCAGGTCGAGCTGGGCGCCGAAGACCAGTTGCGGATCGCGCGGCGAGCGATACCAGAAGAGCAGCTTGAGCTTGTTTTGGAGGAAACGTGCCACCGTGCCTTCGTTGGCGTCGCCAATGAGCTGGCGGAATTCCGCCTCGGTCGCGGCCACCTTCGACATCTGTTGCGGTTCCTCCGCGAGTGGTTCCTTCGATTGGGGGAAGGCGCCCTGGGCGGGCTGGCCCTGTTGCTGTGGCATCACGCTGCGCTTCTGCAGCGGTTTGCTGGCGTAAAAGTTTTGACCGCCATTCGTGGCTTCGACGAGGTTTGCGCCATTGCCAGAGCCGGAGGAATTATCTTTTGCCAGGCCATTCTTTCCGCTGGGCGCGGTCGGGTTCACGAGGCCATTTTGCGGAAGCAGTTTCTGGTTGGGGGCGTTGTTGTCATAATTGCGGCTGCTGGATTTGTCATCCAACTGTGACAGGTTGATCGCGCCCTTCGGGCTGTTCCAATACACCTCCACGCTTTCCTTGCTGCACAGAAATTTGTCGTTCTCCAACCGGAACCGCCTCGCATCGGGCCGGCCAAACAGCGAGGGGCACATGACTTTGCCTTCGAGCGATACCACAAAGCCCACCTCTGCCAGTGCCCAGCTCTTGCGCAGCCGGTCATCGAACGCGGCCGTGATCTCCTCCGGCTTGCCGTCAGCGAGCAACGCCTCGACCTGCAGGCCGAATTCTCTCTGACGTTCGGCGAGAAACGCGTCGGCATCCTTGGCCAGTGAATCCGCGACGCCCTGATAGAGCAGCGATTGCTGGCGTTCGAGCACGAACTGCTGGTCGCGCAATGAGCGCACCGCCAGCCAGGCCAGCATCAAGCTCGGTACGAACACTGCGAGAACGAGAACTAAGGCGGTCTTGCGCATGATGTCAGGGCTGATTCATGATTCCGCCGTCAGCATGGCGCAAGCCCGGCCAAGAGTCGAGACAGCAGACACGACTTCACCGTCCTCCGCTGGCTAGGGAAAGGAGGATTGGCGGCGCGGCATTCTTCGGCACCAGTTGGTAGGAGAAAGCACCCAACAATGTCCCTTCTTTGCACTGATGGCATTGCGCGCACTGGGTTTGAGCGCGGAGCGCGCCCACCGCGAGCAGCCCCGTGACTTCGTTGGTGCCCTGGGGCGTGACGATTCCCATCGGGACCGGGAGCACCACGATGTTTTTGCCTGCGCGCAATTCGGCAACGGCGCGCTTTTCCTCGGCCGTCAGTGGACGCCTTTGCAGGCTGGCGCGGGACGTGCGGTTCGTAAGCTCCGCCATCGTGATCATCTCCAACCTGCGGCGATAGGCGAGCGGTTCGTCTTCCAATCCTATCAAATCGGGCGAGGTGAACTGATAGGTGTAGCTGCCCAGCGTCACTTCATCCTGCGGCGGAAAAGTCAGGATTCGCGAAGCGCCGAAGCCCGGCTTGGAGCGGAAGAGACTGAAGTATTCATCCTGCATGGACTCCAGAGACTCGAAGCGTTTGCCCGGCTTGCCCGCACGTTTGACTGGACGGGCCGGTGGGGAACTGACGGCGGGTGGCTGCGGGCTGGCTAGGTGTTGCGGGGGTAAGTTGAACTCCGCTTGCGGGACGGGCATATTATGCTGCTGTGCGGACGCGTATGAAATTCCGATCAACGCAACGACTGCGCTGGCGGAGACGAGGAGGAGGTGTGGTGTTTTCATTTTGGATAACGAGGTTGAGGTTTCTGCGTGAAATTATTTCCGGGCGATTGATGAATTCTTGGCCGCCGCTGGCTTGCTCGCCTTTTCCATCAATTCCCACGCGAGCTGGTTGAACTGCCGGTCTGGCACCTTGTCCATGAGCCGACGCGTGGTGGGTTCCAGGAAACGGCCGAGACCGAGATCGCGCGTGGCGGCCACGACTTGCGGGCGTTTGCTGGCATCAGTGTCGCTGTAACGCACGACTTGTTTGAGGAGTTCCCATTCCATGTTGGGCGTGATGACTTCCGCGCGGCCCACCATCACGCGCACGACTTGGCGCGGCTTCGGATGAAGAGTGAGCGGGAGCACGCGATCCGTCCACGCGCGGGGAAGCACGTAGAGAACGCGCAATCCCGGCTCCCCGAACCACGAATCGCGCCAGGTGTTCACCATCGCGGTGGCTTCGCGTTCGTAGAGACCTTCGCTCACCAGCGAGGCGCGCAGGCTTTCACGGATTTCCTTTACCAGCTCCGGCAACGGCTTCAACTCTGCTTCGGAATTGAGTTTCACGTTGGCGTCCGCTTCGCTGGCCAAGTGCGGGAAATAAACAAACCTACCTTCACCGTGGCTCACGCGGAGCACAAACAAGTGCGCCAGCGCTTCCTTGCCGTTGTTGTGCAGAAACAGTTGCTCCTCGTTGCCGCCGATGAGCGAGACTTGCAGCGGCGTGGCAAAGTTGCCGATGCCGCGATAAAACAGAAACTTCTCGTGTTCGGCTTTGTCGCTTCCCTGGACGCTCACCAAATTGGCATCCGTTTCGCGAGCGGCGTAGTAGTGGCTCGCGGTTTTGTCGGACGGCAACTGCGCTCCCGTTTCGCCCGGCGGCACCGTGGGCAGCACCTTGACATCGGCCCAGCGAATCACGCTGTTCGTGATGCCCTTCCGGGTGTCGAGCGACGACAAGTTCACCAGCACCGGCAAACCGGCCTTGCCCGCCGCGTTGTCGATGGCGGTGAAGAGCGGACGCGGCTGCATCGTGGACGGCCCGATGTCGCGCGCGTGCGGATACCATTCCGTGATGAGGCCCTGCGGAAACTGCACGCTCACATCTACCGTGCGCTCCTTGGGGCTGTAGAAATAAATGACCGGCGTCTCCATGCGTTGCAGCGTGCGAAACGTTGACTTGGAGCCAAACGCCGACGCCAATTGCCGGCGCGGCTCGCCGCCCGGCTTGTTGCGGTCGTAAACGAACACGGGCAGATCAGTCGTGCTGAGCGGATTCCACTCCAGCGGGATGCCGTCCGCGCCTTGCACGGAGGTGAAGGTGCCCCATTCATGGACGACGTAATCCTCGGCGGGGAAATAACCGCCGCAGGCGAAGAGTTGCAGTTGAGAAGCAACGAAGAGAACCGAGCAGAGTTTTGTTTTCATGCCCCCACTGTGCAGCAGGCGGCGGAGAATGTTGTCAGCGTGGGGTCAAACAATTGTAAAAGAATTGTGAGGGTGGGGATACATTTTCTTGCGGATTTGCTGCTGGTCGCAGAGTCGCACTCCGGTCAAAAGCGGCGGAGGGCCGCCGCAGTCCAAGACGCTGCCGCGCCAAACATCACGCCGATGCCAGCGAAGCAGTCTTGGACTGCGCCAGTGCTCTGGCGCTTTCACGGCCGGCGGCGGGGGATGGAAACGAAATGGCCGCAACCGCGCTGCGGTTGGGGAGATCGGTTGGACGACGACCCAGCGGACAGCAGAACAACAATCACAACGGTTCGCTTCGCGAACGCAAGTGGATTGTGACCACTGGGCTTTGGTAATTCCCCTCCTGTGGACGTACTATTTTATTCGGACTATGACCCAAGTAGCTCGCTTTTAGCTTCGTCACACACAACAAAGTTCGGAAGCGAGCCAAACAGGTTACTTATCTGTGGAAATAAGATGTATAACAATCCACGGAGAATTGATAAAACCTGCCCCACCCTTCCACCCGCAGAAACCAACAAGTCTGTTTCCAGGGTGAGGGGGTTGACCCGATTTGCCACCTTTATGGTCAAAAAATAAATAAGGAGAGAATCTGGGCTGTAGACTGGTCAATTAGGGTCCACCCCCTCACCCGATCGGAGGCAAACCATGAACCATCATGTCCACCAGGCCGCCTCAGAGCTCGAATCCTGTGCAGCTTATCCTCGAATCGTCCTGCCTGCACCGGAAGGTGGGCGCATATCGACCGCCCGAAAATGACTCCATTTTGGATGCATGTCCGTCATGGCCCTAAGAATCACTATTTTACCACCACCTCAGCTAGTGATCGCCACATTTAACCGCAAGCACCTGTGTACCCGCCATCGTACGGATCAGTACCGCCCTGACGTCGGAGATGTCGGGGAGGGTCAAGACAGCGGAAGGCACTTTTTTACCCACAAACGCCTCCTGGCTGCTTCCGCATTCCGATCTACAGTTAAGGTGCTCGTCGGTCCTTAAATCGATCATGCAGATAACGCTTATCCTGATTTCAGTTTAGTGAGGCGCTGGGCATTGACGTGCCGCTCCGTAAAAAAACCGGCGGACAGAAAAGTTGTCGCAACCAAGTAAAGAGCAGCCATGCCTCAGGGCGATAAATCCAGCTCCACCGACAAACAGAAACGCCTGTAGCTCACGATGCCCACAGCAGACTCTCACACTCCGGGTTGGCAGAGGCACGACGACGTCAGCTCGAGATCCGCTTTCGCCCACATCTTCTTGAAACGCACCTCCATCTCCGCCGCCTCGGCGGCCTTGTTCTGGAGTTTCAAACTGCGCGCGAGACCGAAGATCGACCATCCGTTCTCGGGCAAACGCTTCAGATCCTCGCGGTAAACCTCCTCGGCCTCACCAAGACGGCCGGCCTGCATCAGTGTCGCGCCGAGAGCGTGCCGCACCGGCAGAATCCAGCCCGGCGGCTCGTCGTAGTGCAGCGCGTCCTCCGCCTTCACCGCTTCACGCAACTTCGCCACGCCCTCGTTCACCTTGCCTTCCCGCACGAGGAGTTCGCCCTCGAGCATCGGCGTCACGATGGCGAGGATGCCGTGCGCGGTGTTGTTGCCGAGCGTCTCTTCGGCCAACACGCGTTTGCAGGCCTCGGCGAAAGCCACCTGTTCAGCCCGCGCCGCCTTCACGTCGCCTTTCGCCGACCAGGCGACACCGCGCGCTGCCAGCCGCATCGCCCGCGTGAACACCAGGTAGTCCGGATGATCCGGCGCGGCGAGAATCTCGTCCCACCGGCCAAAGCGGAGCATCACTTCATACGGCATCGCCACCAGGCTCTCCGCCAGCATTGCGTTTTCTTTCAAATACTCCTCTGGCATCCCGGCCACCATTTCGCGGATGTGTTTCAACGCCAGCTCGCGCTGGCCCGTCATCATCGCGGCGTAGGCCAGCATGTGCCGGTTGTGCGCCGCGTAGAGGATGAGCCTGTCCTTCGGCGGACCGAAGCTCGCGCGGAAACGCTGGTCGGCCTCGACGGCCTTGACGTTGGCAATGATCGCCTGGTGCCAGTCGCCCACGCGGATGTCGATGTGCGAGGGCATGTGGACGCAATGCGCCAAACCCGGCTGAAGTTCCCGCAGGCGATTCGCAGCGGGAATCGCGCGTGCCGGACGCGGCGAGGCCTCGACTGCGTGGATGTAGAGGTGGTTGGCAAATGGATGCTGCGCGTCGAGCGCCAGCACGGCGTCGAGCGTCGCGATGATTTCCATGGTGCCCGGCTGCGCCTCGCCCTCCGGCGTCCATTGGTCCCACGGGCGCAGATCCAGCATGGACTCGGCAAACAGCACGCCGATGTCGGCGTCTTTCGGATTCTCTCTCCATGCGATTCGCATCGCGTCGGCGTAAGCCCGATCCAGCGGACTGCGATCGTCCGGCTGTTGCTGCGTGTAACGTTTGCCCAAGGCTGCAATCAATGCGCGATCCGCCGGCTTGGCCATGGACACATATCTCTGCGCGAGTTGCCACGCGCCCCACGCCTGCTCGGCCATAGGCGGTGGCACGGTGGGGACGTTGATGTGTGGACCGCACGCCAGCGCGATGCCCCAGTGCGCCATCGCACACCCGGGATCGAGCCGCACCGCTTCCTTGAACGATCCGATCGCTGCGCCGTGATTAAACCCAAAGAGGAAATTCAGCCCCTGATCGAAATACTTTTGGGCAAGCGGTGACTTGGTCGCGATCGGCCGCGTATGTGCGCCGAGACCTTCATAGAGCGGGATCTTCGGCCGCATCGCGGACGCTTCAGCCCCGAAAACAAAAGCGCCCGGCACCACTGCGAGCACCAGCGCGAAAGACCACCGAATCGAGATCGCTGCATGCATGGGCAATCCTTTCGAGCGAGTTTAGGGGCAACGAGTATCGTGAACCGAGGTTAAAATGCGCGACGGTGCATTGTAGCCCCGCCACCAACCCCGGCAAATAGTTTCCTCAACAATCTTCTGCGAGCACCGGTAAGGTGTTTCGTCCTCGTTCGGTCTGGCACCACGAACGCAAGTTCAGGCGCAATCCACCCTCCTGCCCACAAAAATCATTTTGTCCTTGTACTCTTCCGCCGATCTGCGAAAATAGCAGTATCAGGTGAGGAATAATCTCGCTGATTGAATGAAAGGAGCTGTATGCCGTTAAAATGCCAGATTCCCGTCGATGAAACCTACGACCTTCCCGAGGGCCATTATCGTGCCCAGCTGGTGAAGGTCCGCCCCCAGATTAAACAATCCAACCGAGGCCAGTCCCACCTCGTCCGGCTGTTGTTTGAGGTGGAGATACCCAGCCTGGTTGCAAAGAACAAGATCCCGATGGCCGGCCGGAACTTCGTGCTGGATCTGAAACACCAGAGCGATTTGAGGGGATTCTTGGAAGCGTGGAAAGGATCCGCATTGTTCAAAAGCACGTCCGCAGATTTCGACTTTGACTCATTGCTGGGCCACTTCGCGGATTTATCGTTGAGACATGTCCACCACGATTCCCACACGCGTCCCTATGTGCTGGTAGAATCCATCCACCCGCCTGGTACGTTGACGTTGACGTTGACCGAGACGCAGCCCGCCATGAAGGAGGCCGCATGAACGCCTCGATGAACCTCCCATCTTCACCGCAGGTCGCCACCATCCACCGATTCAGCCGCACCTTCGCACGCCAATACGGCCTCAACGCCGCCATCCTTGCGGGC
>JBKJSC010000155.1:0-14102 GCA_046593035.1 Limisphaerales bacterium
ACGAAGTGTCCGCGTAAACCGTCATTTCCGCAGCGAGCGCAGGAACGCCACGCCGTCAAATTTGCGCGCTCTGGCATCACCGACCGCGCGCTTTTCCGCGAGCACCCGCGTCATGCGCAAGCGCGCCGGGCGCGCTCGGCGCACCTTGACACCGCCATTGGAGGACAAAACCATTTTCATCTGGAACAACGATGCTGTTTGACGGCCTCATCGTCAAGTCAGTCCTGCAAAGCAAACCGCGAAACACTCGGACTAAATGAAATCCATTCGCCGCAAAGGAACGCAGACAGACGGGCATGTTTTTGTCGCAACCACCGGTGGCGACGTAGCCGTCCATGCCGCCGCAGCCGACGACGGTTTCGATGGAGTCGGCGATGACTTCGTGCGAGACGAGTGAATACTTCATGCCTTCGCTGCCCATCGAGATGCCGTCGGAGATGGTGATGGTGTTGAAGACGATGGCCTTGCCGCCGCCTTCGTTCGCGCCTTTCTCGGCTTCGAGCGCGAGCTTGTCGATGTGCATGTTGCACGGCGTGACGTTGCTCCAGGTGGACGCGATGCCGATGATGGGCTTCTGAAAATCCTCTTCCTTGAAGCCGACGGGATACAGCATAGCGCGCGCTGCGGCGCGTTCTGGGCCGTCCAGCAAGATGCTGGAGAAGGGGCGGAGTTGAGACGAGGAGGGGTTGGCTTTGCGTTTCGCGGTTTTATTGGCAGATGTTTTCATGTAATTATTGGGCAAGGATTCTCACCGAAAGAATGCGAACTGGCAAGCGGACAGCCGCGACCAATTCAAGATTGTGATTGGGAAGCGATGCGTTCTAGGTTCACGGCCTGACTAGGGCTTGGCCGGTTCCGCGTTCCAAACCTTGATGTCGTCGAAGAAACCGTCCTTGCCGGCGACTCCGAGTTCGATCTTGGACTTGGTGGCGTGAGCGATGCCGGAAGATTTCAAATAGCCAGCCAGCTTGCCGTCGAGCGTGACGCGCATTTCGTCGCCGACAGTTTCGACGGCGAGGGTGTACCACTTGCCATTCTCCAACTTGGCAGGGTAGGTGATAGTGCGGCCGACGAGGAGTTTCGCGCGTTCGGCCTTCTTCGCGGGGTCTTTGCTCATCTCGTAGATATCGTTGCGCATGGTGCCGTCGCGTTCGTCGATGAGCGTGACACCGTTGGTGCGGACTTGGGCGCGGCAGAGGTGGCCGTAGTGGGCACCGGTGTATTTGCGGTCGTCAAACTCGACGTCGATCATCGCCGCGCCTTCAAAGCGAATCTTCACCTCGATGACGCTGTCCTTGGTGGGGATTTCCAGACCATGCACGGCGGCGTGGGCGGTGATGGCGGGCTTGCCATCGGCGGCGGGAACATTCTTGTCGCGGGTCTGCGTGCCTTTCAGCGTGCTCTTCTCGACGACGAATGTATCCACCACCTTGTGCCAGACCTTGGCGGGCGTGGTGCCTTGGAAGTCATCGGAGAACAGGAGTTCCTTCTTCTTGGCAATTGGCCCAGACGGGATGGTAGGCAGTTCCGCTGCGAATGCGGCGGTGGTAACGAGAAAGGCGAGGGCGAGCAAGCGGCGCATGTTCATCGGGGTTGTCATAGAGATAATGGTTACGGTCGAAACAATGGAACGAAATAACCACTGCCGGGCGTGAGAGAAAAGCCAAATCATTGGCAGAGAATTGAGGCAGCAAGGAAATCGACTGTGCGTGGGGATTCGGAAGGCTTCGAATACAAGTCCACATGAGGAACGGTTATTTCGCCGCCAGCCGCCTCCTCTCCCGCCCTTCGGGCACCCTCTCCTCCGCCCCAAGTGGAGGAGAGGGATGGGGGGAGAGGAGGTGCCTTGAAGAATTCCATGGATTTGCACTGGGAACTGGCGTAGCTGTGCCGCCAATAAAAATTATCCTTCCTTCCGCCGGTTGGCTCTGGCTTCATGTCCAACCGAATCGTGGCGGACGGTTGAAGCGCCAGGTTCCTGTTTCAAATGTGGCTGCGGCTGGCGCTGCGGTTGCGGTGGTAAAGCTGTTTACAAACTTATGGAATCATTACCGACTTATTTATTGCGGCCCGGCGAGGCAGATCGGGTGGTGGCGGGGCATCCGTGGATTTATCAAGGCTCCGGTCTGCGGCTCACTCAACCCGCCGCTGACGGCGACCTGGTGCAGGTCAAAGATCACCGCCAGCGTTTTCTTGGTGTCGGCTTCTACAATTCCAAATCGAAGATCAATGTCCGGCTGATCGCCCAGGATCGGTTGACGGTCAATCAAGCCTTCTTCGAACAGCGGATTCGAGCCGCGTTCGCCATTCGGAAAAAGCATCTGCCGGGCGCGACCTCTTTTCGCGTGGTGAACGCGGAGAGTGATTTTCTTAGCGGCTTGATCGTGGACAAATACGAGGACGTGCTCGTGCTGCAAACCTCCGCGCTCGGCATGGACCGGCGCAAGGCCGAGATTGTGGGCGCGTTGCAGGTGATTTTTTCGCCCCGCGCCATCATCGAACGGAATGACATGGCCTCGCGGAAATTTGAGGGACTGCCCGAAGCACATGGACTGCTCGCGGGCGAACTCACCGGCGAACTCACGGTGAAACTGAACGGCCTGGCCTTCGCCACGGATCTCATGGGCGGGCACAAGACGGGACTGTACCTGGATCAACAGGCGAATTACGCGCGAGTGGCCGAACTGGCGGTGGGCGCGCAGGTGCTCGATTGTTTCAGTTTCCTCGGCGGGTTCGCGCTGCACGCCGCCCGTGCTGGCGCGACGCATGTTCACGCCCTCGATCAAAGCGCGGATGCCGTGGCCGCCGCGACGCGCAATGCCGCCGCCAACGGACTGGCCGAGAAATGCTCGTTCGAGGCGGTGAATGTCTTCGACTGGCTCAAGGCGCAAACGACGGTGCGGCACAATGAAAAGATAATTCCGCGCTTCGACCTCATCGTGCTCGATCCGCCGTCGTTCACGCGCAACCGCGCCGCGGTGCCGGACGCATTGCGCGGTTACAAGGAGATTCATTTGCGCGCGTTGAAGTTGTTGCGCCCGGGCGGCACGCTGGCGACGTTTTGCTGTTCGCATCACGTCGATGCAGTGATGTTTCAACAGGTGATCCTGGACGCGGCCTATGACGCGCACCGGCTGTTGCGGCGCGTGGCCATTTACAGCCAGTCGCCCGATCATCCGGTGATTCCCGCCATTCCCGAAACCGAGTATCTCAAGGGCTTCGCGTTTGAAGTAGTGCGGTAGCCGCCGGGGCTGTGCCTTGCCGCGATTTGGAAGATATGTGAAATGTTAGTCTTGGACTAAGAAAGAACCAGACAATGAAAGGTAAACCATATACGACAGGAGACAAGATTCGCCTCTTGCGTGAGCACGTCTCGATGATAAGCGTCAGGATCAAGGTCACACACGCATGAACATTTCCTTTGCTACCTTCCTCCCCGGCCTTCGCCGCGCATTTCACCTCGGGGCAGTCGCGGGTGTAATGATGTTCGTGATCGGTGCCGTGGTCGTCAGCCCCATGGCTTTTTATGTAGGCTGTGCGGTCGGAAACGGCGCCTCAATCTGGCTTAAGGACACCGCTGTCTCTTTTCTCGCTCCAGTAGTTAATATTCTCGGGATCCTCGCCACCGCCGGCGTCTTCATGACCGCTGCAGGGATCTGGTTCGGCCTTCTAGGGTGGACCCTTGAAGCTACTACGCGGCTCACGATCCGCGCTCTGCGTCGGTGGCGGTCCCCTCCACAGCAGTGACTGGCAGCTGTTACGAACTTATTTGACGGCGTAAGAATGGCCGATTTGGCGTCGTAAGGTTTTTGTCGTGAACCGTACACGCCAACCAAAGCACCGGTCGTGCCATGAAAATAAACGCTGGCGCAGCTTCTCGGTTGCGAACGCGACGCGAAAGGAAGCAAAGGTCACCTACATCAGACTGAACACCCAAACGCCTTGCCCGCCTCGGAGCGCTGTCCCGGTTAACCAAGAAAGGGCCTGGGAGTTTTTCACTCTGTCTGGCCTGTTTACGTCACCGTCGAAGCATTCAACAACTCCCGCTGCCAATCCATCAACTCCGCCTGATTCGCCGACCAATCCTGCGCCAGCAGAACGAGCGTGGCGCGGCTGGCAATCAACGTGGGATCAATGCCCAGTTCCTGCGCCCGCTGGTCGCGACGGTCTTTGAGGCGATCCACCTGGCGCTTCTGCGCGTCCGTCAGGCGGACGCTGGTGTGCTTGAGATAGCCGGGCCGCTCGGTGGCGGGCAACGCGCGCGCGCGTTCCACGGCGGCCGCCAAACCTTCGCGGCGCCGGGGAGAAAGATGACGCGGCAGCAATGGTTCCAACGAATGGGAATTGGTGGCGGCACTGGCCAGCGCCGTCATGGTTTCATGGCTCAGAATAAAATAGGGCGGTTTGTTCGCGGCCGTCGCCTCTGCTTCGCGCCAATGCCACAGTTCCCGCAGCACCGCGAGGGCGGGACGTTCCAACCGGTCACTCCCCTTGATGCGCCAGATCAAATCCGTATCGCGGGGACGCAACTGCGCACAATCCGCGACGAGCTGGGCGCACGATTCCTGCAACCAGCCCAGGCGGCCTTTTTCGCGCAATTGGTCATTCAGCAATTGAACGAGCGGATGAAGGAAGCGCGTGTCGTTGCGCGCGTATTCCGCCATGCGTTCGGTGAGCGGGCGCAACGCCCAGTTGGCTTTCTGTGGGCCTTTTTCCAGCGTCACGCCGAGAAACTGGGAAACGAGATTGGCAAGGCCGAACTCGGTGCAGCCGAGCAAGCGCGCGGCGAGCATGGTGTCGATGATGGTCGTGGGCACGAAATTGTAAGCGCGGCGTAATAGGCGCAAATCATAGTCGGCACCGTGCAGGATCAATTCACGACCGCTCAAGCCCTGGAGCAGGGGAGCCAGGTCGAGGCCCGCCAGCGGATCGATCAATTCGTCGCCCCCGGGAAAACTGATTTGCAGCAGGCAGATTTTTTCGGGATAGGCGTGCAAGCTGTCCGCTTCGGTGTCGAGCGCAATCCATTCCGCAGCAGCCAGGCGCGGAAGCCAGGCGGCGAGTTTTGCGTTGGTGTCGATCACGGGCGCGAGTAAAGCGTGTCCCGCGCGCTGAGTCGAGAAATGTCCCGAAAACTTTGAACTTTGAACTTTTAACTCGGCCCGTAATATCCCGCCGATGAATCTAGCCAGTGCTTTTGCCACGACGGCGGAACAGAACCGGCGCAAGCCCGCGCTCTTTTCCGGCGACGCTGCCCTGGACTATGAACTTCTGCTCGCGCAATCGCGCTGGCTTGCCCGGCAATTGCCGCCGCGATTCGCGATCAAGCCCGGCGACCGCGTGGCCATCTGGCTGAAAAATTGCCCGGAGTTCATCCCTGCGCTGTTCGGCATATTGTCGGCGGGCGGCGTCGTGGTTCCGATCAACAATTTTCTCAAGCCGACCGAGGTCAGCTACATCCTAGACGATGGCGGCATTGACCTGGTGATCACCGATACAAGCACGGCGGAAGAACTGCCGAAGCTTTCTGCCGCGCGTCCGCAGTTAAAATTCTTCCATGTTGAAGAAATTCCCAAAGAGTTCGCCGAGGCGGATATTGCGCCGGCAATTTCCGGGAGCGAGCGTAGCGAATCCGATCTGGCTGTGATCATTTACACCTCCGGCACCACGGGGCATCCCAAAGGCGCGATGCTGTCGCACGGCAATCTGCTGCACAACGTCGAGAGCTGCCGCCAGGTGTTGGCTGCCGTGGGCAGCGATCGCTTTGTTGTTTTGCTGCCGATGTTCCATAGTTTCATGCTCACCGTCGGCGTCTTGCTTCCGTTGCTGGTGGGCGGCTCAATCGTGCTCATCAAGACGCTGCATCCGGCGAAAAATGTCATCCACGAAATCGAACAACGCCACGGCACGATTCTTCCGGCGGTGCCGCAATTTTTCCGCACGCTGGCGCACGCGCACATCCCGCCGGGTTTTCCTTTACGCATTTGCATCAGCGGCGGCGCGCCGTTGCCCCACGAAATTCTCCGGGAATTCACCGAGAAGGTGTCCATCCCTTTGATCGAAGGCTATGGCTTGAGCGAAGCCAGTCCGGTGGTTTGCCTGAATCCGCTGGCGGGTCCGTGGAAGGCGGGTTCCATTGGCATCGCGATTCCGGACGTGGAAGTCAGCGTGCAAAATGACGCGGGCGAACTCTTGCCGCCGGGCGCGACCGGTGAAATCTGCGTGCGCGGCGGCAATGTGATGCAGGGATACTGGAACCAGCCCGAGGCCACCGCCCAAGCGATCCGCCGCGACTGGCTGCTCACCGGCGACATCGGGCATTGCGACACCGACGGCTACTTCTTCATCACCGATCGGAAGAAAGACATGCTCCTAGTCAACGGTATCAATGTTTATCCGCGCGAGATCGAGGAGATTCTTTACCAGTTTCCCGGCGTGAAAGAAGCGGCGGTTGTCGGTGTGCCAGACGCGCGTAAGGGCGAACACCCGCTAGCTTTCGTGTCCCCCAACGAGGGCGTCACGCTTGACGAAAAAGCACTCTTGCAATTTGTGCGCGAACGGCTGGCGGATTACAAGGTGCCGCGGCACGCCGTGATTTTGCCGGCCTTGCCGCGCAACGCGACGGGGAAGATTTTGAAAACTGCCTTGCGCGAAATGTCGCTGAAGGATCCGGCGTAATCAGGCGCTGAAGCTTTCGCCGCAGGAGCAGCTCGTTGCCGCGTTTGGATTTTTCACTTTGAAACCGCCTTCCTGCAAGGCATCCAGATAATCCAGCTCCGAGCCGGTCACGTAGAGCGCGCTCTTGGGATCGACGACCACGCGGATGCCGGCGGATTGCACGAGGATGTCGCGATTCGCGGGCTGATCCTGCAAATCCATTTTGTATTGCAGCCCGGAGCAACCGCCGCCGATGACCGCCACACGTAGCACGCCATTGGGCCGACCCTGTTTGGTGAGCAAGGAGCCGACTTTCTTCGCGGCGTTCTCGGTGAGCTTGATCAAACGCTCATCGCCGACGCGGATATTCGGCGCGGCGTTGGGGCTGCTGGCTTTGGTGGCAATCATTCGTGGCGTGAACCTATCGCCCTTCGCCAGCAGCGTCAACCACGCCGGGTCATGATATTCAGCACAACCACGGGTATTTTCCGGGTACAATGGAATCGACTGAACATTCGGGTTTCTGCGAGATGGGTTCCAATTCCTAAACAAAGCCGTCGCCCACGGTCAGCGCAGCCGATGCATTTGCCGCCGGGAGATAAAGGGATCAACATGGGCGAACATGAAATAGGCCCACCGCTCCCGAATCCGCCGCCAGAAAGAACGCGATTTGCGCCAGACCGCTGGATCGATCCGTTGACTGTACTTTAAGTCCTTGGCGAAAATGGATTGAGCCTCGTCCGCGAGCGTGGCGTTGGGCAGCCGCACCAGTAACTCATAATTGATGTTGAGGCTGCGGATGTCGAGATTGGCCGAGCCGGCGTAGATGGTGTCGTCGATCACAATCAGTTTGGCGTGGAGAACCTGCGGCTGATATTCATAAATCTCAATGCCCGCCCGGAGCAGTGATTGGTAAATCCGCTGACTGGCCAGTTGGGCCATGGGCACGTCGGAATGTCCCGCCAGCAGTAGTTGCACCTGGCCGCCACGGCGCACCACGCGCGCCAGGGCGCGTCGCATCGGCCAGGTTGGCAGGAAATACGCCGCGATAATTTGAACCCGTTTCGCATGCGCAAAATCCGTCGCGAGCGATTGCTTGATGGCATTGCGTCCCCGGCCCGGCCGACCGCTCAAAATGTCGCCGGTGGGCGTGTGCAGTCGGTTCGGCAAGAGTGACTTTCGAAACCGGGCAAATCGGGGATGCCGAAAATCCGCGCACGCAAAAAGGAGATCGAAACTCTCGGCCAACTTTTGCACCAGCGGTCCGGTGAGGCTCAACCCCAAGTCGCGCCAGCCGCAGGTCACGCCGTCGCCCTCGTATTCAGGCGCTATGTTGAACCCACCCACAAAGCCTATCTTTTCACCGCAGATCAGGGATTTCCGATGATTGCGAATGGCGAACCGATTTAATTGGATCGGGTTGAACCAGCGAAACTCACCGCCGGCATCTTTCAGAGGCAACCAGAAGGCGTCGGGAAGATCCATGGATCCCCAGGCGTCAACCATCACTTGCACCCGCACGCCGCGCACGCAGGCAGCCACCAAGGCATCCCGAAACCGCACACCGATCGGTTCGGCGCTGAAAATATACATCTCCAATCGAATCGAATCCGCCTCCGTCTCGATGGCGTCCAACATGGCGGCAAAGACGTCATCGCCGGTTCTCAACCAGCGGAAGGCGGCGGAAGGCGTCAGTGACATCGCTGCGGAAGATAGGGAGTGCAGAGAATATTTGCAACCGATGCGAACGGACAAGGGGTTGGTTCTGTGCCGAACAATGCAGTTCAAAGCGACAGATGCAACACGGACGGGACATGGATGGGGATTTATAGGGAACGCAGAATAGCAGGAATAGGAAAGCGTTCGCTAAACGTCGATCCCTTCCTGCATTCCTGCGTTCCTTTTGAATCTTCTTCTGTGTCCATCCGTGGTTGAAGATTTCTTCCAACAATATGTTTCCGGCTTGGCAGATGGTTCACCCCGTGTTTAGGCCGGATCGCCCGCGCGAAACGCTTACTGACCACAACGGTTGATGGCCGCGCGATGGCCCATGCAATATTCCCAAAAATATCTTCGAACTCTTAATCGGTTTTGGGCATCATATCACCATGACATATTGGCTGCGCCTCCTCTTCATCGCCGGTTTGCTGTTCGCTGCGCCCCAGACGCACGCGCAAGGTAAAACCAAAGCCCGTCTCCTGTTGTCCCATCAGACAGCCAAGCCTGGCGAAACCGTCATGGCTGGTATCGAGTTCAAAATCCGGCCTTTCTGGCACATCTATTGGCGCAACCAGGGTGAATCCGGCATCCCGACCAAAATTGAATGGACGCTGCCCAAGGGCGTGACGGTTGGCGAAATCCAGTGGCCGATTCCGGAGAAGACCAAGTTTCTCGATGCGACGACGTATGAGTATCACAATGAAATGGTCTTGCTGGTTCCGGTAACCGTGACGGCGGATGCACCCGCAGGCATTTTGGAAATCGCCGCCAAAGTCACTTGGTTGGAATGCGAACCCAAGGGATCTTGTGTTCCCGGCAAGAGCGAGGTCAGCGCGGAACTCACAGTCGCAAATGAATCCAAGCCAGCCGCCGAGGCCACTCTTCTGGAGGAAGCGAAGAAAAAATTGCCGCAGACCATGCCGATGCCGTCCGTCTTGGCTGGATGGGAGAAGCCGGCCCAAGGCGAATCGCGTCCGCTGGTCATCGAATGGGATTTGAAAGACAAAATGGCGGCGGTCGATTTTTATCCTTATCCCAGCGACGTTTTTGAAGTTGTGGCGGCGACGGACACGCTTTCACTGGATGGCGGCAAGGCACGCTTGCGGAAACTGGTCAAAAAGACCGGGGGCAACTGGCCGACAAACATTGCGGGCCTGCTGATCCAGAAGCTTGTCGGACAAGAGCAGGAGAGCGCCTTCGAAGTCAGTTTGTCCGTGCCGATGGACAGCGAGACTTCGACCAAGCCGGTTGTAACCAAAACGGAGAGCTCCTTGCTGCTGAATCTCTGGTTAGGGTTCCTAGGCGGAATGATTCTTAACATCATGCCCTGCGTGTTTCCCGTGATCGCGCTGAAAGTTCTCGGCTTCGTTCAGCAGAGCAAAGAGGCATCCCAACGAGTGTTCAAACTCGGCTTGATTTACGCGCTTGGCGTCATCGCATCGTTCCTCGTGCTGGCGGCGCTGGTAATCGCGGGCCGCCTCGGCGGCTGGGGCGATCAGATGAAAAACCCGCAATTCTCCGTGGTGTTACTGACGCTCGTGACACTCGTCGCACTTAATCTCTTCGGCCTGTTTGAAGTGAACCTCGGATCAAGCGCGATGGGCGCGGCCAGCCAGTTGGCCTACAAGGAGGGTGGCTCCGGCGCATTTTTCAACGGCATTTTCACGGTCGTCCTCGCCACGCCCTGCACCGCTCCGTTCCTCGCCTCGGCGGTCGGCTTCGCCTTCGCCAAGGAACGAACGACTTTGGAAGTATTGTTGGTGTTCCTGTCTTTCGGCGTCGGGTTGTCTTTTCCGTATGTGCTGCTGAGTTGGAAGCCGGTCTGGGTTGCATTTTTGCCTAAGCCCGGCGCGTGGATGGAGAAGTTCAAAATCGCGATGGGTTTTCCGATGCTGGCCACGGCGATCTGGTTGTTTTCATTCACCGCCAAACGATTTGGCGAAGATGGACCGCTGTGGCTTGGACTGTTTCTTGTCATCGTGTCGCTCGCGGTCTGGGTGTGGGGCGAATTTGTGCAACGCGGCACCAAGCGCAAAGGCTTGGCGATGGCGGTGAGCCTGCTGCTGCTGGGTTTGGGTTACGTTTATGCGCTGGAAGGGGAACTTGACTGGCGTATGCTGGGCAAAACGAAGGGCATTGTCTGGCAGAAGTGGAGTCCCGACGCGCTAGCCAAAGCACGCGCTGAGGGACATCCCGTGCTCGTGGATTTTACGGCCGACTGGTGTCTGACTTGCCAAGCGAACAAACGTTACGCCATCGAAATTCCCACCACCAGAGCAAAGCTCAAAGAGATCAACGCCATCGCGATGATCGGTGACAATACCGACGAAGACAAGAATCCGGAAATTGCGGCGGAGTTGAAGAAGTATCAACGTGCCGGAGTGCCGTTGGTTTTGGTGTATCCACGTGACACCAACAAGCCGCCCATTGTGCTGCCAACATCACTCGTTTTTCCCGCGAACGGGCCGCAAATCGTGTTGGATGCATTGGATCAGGCGGTAAAATAGTTGTTTTTCGGACATCACTTCGAACGACTGCGTCCGATCATTCACTCAGTGTTGCTTTTCTGAAAACGATTCGGTTAACTCCCCCGCCTATGGCATCAACATATAAACCGCTCGTCGGCGTCATCATGGGAAGTCAGTCCGATTGGGAAACCATGCAACACGCGGCGAAGCAACTGGAAGAATTGCACGTCCCGCATGAAGTGAGCGTGATCTCGGCCCATCGCACGCCGGACCTCTTATTTGAATACGCTTCTACCGCCGTGGCGCGCGGCCTGGAAGTGATCATCGCCGCCGCCGGTGGCGCGGCGCACCTCGCCGGAGTGACGGCGGCCAAGACCGAACTGCCCGTGCTGGGCGTGCCGATGGAATCGAAAGCGTTGCTCGGCCTCGACTCGCTGCTTTCGATGGTGCAAATGCCCGGCGGCGTGCCCGTCGCCACGTTTGCCATCGGCAAACCGGGGGCCATCAATGCCGCGCTGTTCGCCACGGCGATGCTGGGAAACAAGCATCCGGAGTTTCGCGCCGCCTATGTCAATTTCCGCACGCAACAAACCGAACGCGGCCTCGCCAATCAGAAGATCAAGTAGGCTGAAGTTAGCTGTTGCATTCGGACGCTCAACCCTTAATGTGCCACCCCTTCGGTAGGCAAAACGATTGACATATATGAACAGCGACATCTGCAGACGGGCGTTGGAAAAAGTGCCCAACCCCAACATTTTGGTGAACTTGGTTTCACGGCGCGTGCGCCAGCTCACCTCCGGCGGCGGCACGGGCAGCCGGCCGTTGCTCGCCGACACCGCCGGCCTGGGCGCGGCGGACATTGCCATGCTGGAATTGATCGAGGGCAAGATGGACTATGAATTGCTCGAAGAAGTTGCGCCGACACCCACGGCACCGAAGAAGCGCAAAAAGAGTTGACCCTTTTCCTTTGACCACTACCAGCCAGAAGGGCCACCTTCTGGCTGCTTTCGTTTATGGCTGAGATCCTGAACAACCCCAAAGCGCGGCGGGACTATCACATCCTCGACACCTACGAGGCTGGCATTGCGCTGCACGGAACCGAGGTCAAAGCCCTTCGCGCCGGCAAAGGGCAGATTACCGACGCCTTTGCGCGCGTCGAGAAGGACGAAGTGTGGCTCTACAACGCGCACATCGACGAATATTCCCACGGCAACCGCGAGAACCATCAGCCCAAGGCTCCGCGCAAATTGCTTCTGCATAAATCCGAAATCCGTAAACTCTTCGGCCTCGCCAGTGTCAAAGGCAATTCCCTCTTTCCGCTCGCGTTCTATTGGAAGAACGGCAAGGTGAAAGTCGCGCTCGCAGTGGGGAAGGGGAAAGTGGAGTTCGACAAACGGGAGGACATCAAGACGCGAGAAGCGGATCGGGAAATGAAACGCTCCGTCATGCAGCGCTTCAAAGGCAGGTAAATCCACCCAACGAAAATGGCGTCCGGATGGACGCCATTTTCCGAAAAGATCACTCCGCCGCTTAGGCCTTGGCCGCGACCGGCTTTTTCCAAGTGCGCTTCGGCGCTTTGACAACCAGACCCTTCTTGAGCGCCGCCGCCGTGACTCTAATGTAGCGGACTTCGCCGTTGATCAGCGCCTTGACACGCTGGAGGTTCGGGAAAAACCGCCGCTTGGTAATGGCGGTGACGTGCGTGCCGATGCCGCCCTTCTTCTTCGCTTTACCACTGCGCCAGATGTGGTTTCCCTTGATGGGGCCGGTGCCGGTCAGTTCACAAATTCTTGCCATAAATTCCTGTTTTTAATTAAGGAGCGGAGAAAGTAGCAATCCCGCCTGCTGTTGCAAGCTCTATTTCAACGCCGCTGCTTTTCGGCCGGAGGCCGCTCCGCAAAGCGCGTGAAGTCGCCGACGGACATCGGTCACGCGAAAATATCCTTCACGACGTGCCCCGCCACGTCGGTCAGCCGGAAGTCGCGTCCGGCATAACGGTAGGTCAGCTTCTCGTGGTCGAGGCCAAGCAAGGCGAGCAGGGTGGCGTGCAGGTCGTGGATGTGAACTTTGTTCTCGGCGGCGAACCAGCCGTAATCGTCGGTCGCGCCGTAAGCGATGCCGGGCTTCACGCCCGCACCGGCCATCCACATGGTGAAGCCTTCGGGATTGTGGTCGCGGCCGTCGCGACCGCCTTGCGCTGCGGGCGTGCGGCCGAACTCGCCGCCCCAGAGAACGAGCGTGTCCTTCAACAGTCCGCGCGCCTTCAAATCCTTCAACAGTCCGGCGATGGGCTTGTCCACTTCGGCGGCGTTCTTCGTGTGACCTTTCTTCAAATTGCCGTGCTGGTCCCACTGCACGTCGCCGTCGCTGTGCGTGACCTGGATAAAGCGCACCCCGCGCTCGGCGAAACGCCGCGCCATCAGGCATTGCCTGCCGAAGTTCTCCGTAACCTTGTCGTCGATGCCGTAGAGTTTTCGCGTGGCGTCGGTTTCCTTGGAAAGATCCTGCGCTTCGGGCATCGCGAGTTGCATGCGGAACGCGAGTTCAAATGAATTGAGCCGTCCTTCGAGCGCGAGGTTCGGGC
The DNA here is from genome assembly GCA_046593035.1 of Limisphaerales bacterium. Classification (GTDB taxonomy): domain Bacteria; phylum Verrucomicrobiota; class Verrucomicrobiia; order Limisphaerales; family JAYTXL01; genus JAYTXL01. The sequence goes on from JBKJSC010000155.1 coordinate 13,429, forward strand.
CGGTTTGTTTGAGATGGTCGCGGTTCATCTGCGCGAGCAAATCGAGCTGCACTCGCTGCTGCTCCGGCGCGAGATGCGAGTTCTTGATGTAGCGGACAGTCGCGTCGCCAGCGGGAACAGTGGCGTTGCCGAGCGGCGTTCCCTGAAACGCAGCGGGCAGGAAGGCCGCGCCCCAGTTGTTCACACCACCGTGCGCGAAGGTCGGACAAATGGTGATGAAACCGGGCAGATTTTGGTTCTCCGTGCCGAGGCCGTAAGTGACCCACGAACCCATGCTGGGGCGGACGAAGTTGTCGCTGCCGGTGTGAAGCTTGAGCAACGCGCCGCCGTGCGCGGCATTCGTGCCGTGCAACGAGCGGATGATGCACAAATCATCCACGCATTGCGCGACGTTTGGAAACAACTCGCTCACCGGCAAGCCGCTCTGGCCATAGTTCTGAAACTTCCAAGGAGATTTGAGCAGATCGACGGTCGGAGCAAACTGCACGCGGGGCTTCTGGCCGGGAAAGGGCTTGCCGTCATCGCGGTCGAGCAACGGCTTGGGGTCGAATGTGTCGAGGTGCGACGGTCCGCCCTTCATGAACAGAAAAATGACACGCTTGGCGCGCGCCGGAAAATGCGGCTCTTTCGGAGCCAGCGGACTGGCGGCGGCCGAGGTGGGCTTGGCGGCGAGT